>NZ_JBHVHF010000015.1:0-57976 GCF_042800315.1 Streptomyces sp. NPDC057638 | reverse complement strand
TGCACGGAGCACCGATCGTGGTGTCCGGGTCGGCACCCGTGGTCTGCAGACCCGGGATGCCGTTGGTCTCCGACCAGAGCTGGAAGACCGCTCCGGCCAGCGGAGCACCGGTCACCGAGTCCCGCTTCAGCACCCGCACCTGACCGGTGACGACCGGGGTGGCGGTGTTGTCGGCGGTCACCTGGACACCCTGCGCGGCGTTCTCGTCCGTCAGGACCAGCGGACCGAAGACCGCCGGAACCGGGAGGTCATAGCCCTGGGGCGGGGTGGTCTCCTGCCAGTAGTACGTCCCCGGCTCGACGGTCCGGACACAGATCCCGTTCGCCGGGGTCGTGCACGGAGCACCGATCGTGGTGTCCGGGTCGGCGCCCGTGGTCTGGAGACCGGGAATCCCGTTGGTCTCCACCCAGAGCTGGAAGACGGCACCGGAGAGCGGGGCACCCGTGACGGAGTCCCGCTTCAGCACCCGCACCTCGCCGGTGACCGGGGCGGTCGTGTTGTTGTCCGCGTTCACCTGCACGCCGGTGGCGGCGTTCTCGTCGGTGAGCACCAGCGGGCCGAAGACCGCCGGGACCGGGAGGTCGTACCCGGGTGGGGCCGCCGTCTCCTGCCAGTAGTACGTCCCCGGCTCCAGCGTCCGCGAGCAGATGCCGTTCGCGGGGGTGGTGCAGGGGGCACCGAGGGTGGTGTCGGGGTCGGCGCCGGTGGTCTGGAGACCGGGAATCCCGTTGGTCTCCTCCCACAGCTGGAAGACGGCACCCGCCAGCGGGGCACCCGTCACCGAGTCCCGCTTCAGCACCCGCACCTCACCGGTGACGATGGGGGTCGCGGTGTTGGGGGCGGTGACGGTGACGCCCTCCCCGGCGTTGGCGGCGGTGAGGACCAGCGGGCCGAAGACCGCCGGGACCGGGAGGTCATAGCCCGGCGGGGGCGAGATCTCCTGCCAGTAGTACGTCCCGATCTCGACCGTGTGCGCACAGGTCCCGTTCGCCGGGGTGGTGCAGACGGGTCCGACCGGGGTGTCGGGGTCGGCGCCGGTGGTCTGGAGACCGGGAATGCCGTTGGTCTCCTCCCACAGCTGGAAGTCGGCACCGGCCAGCGGAGCACCCGAGGTGGCGTCCTCCTTCACCACGCGCACGGCGCCGGTCGGCGTCGGCGAGACGGTGTTGGCGGCGGTGACGGTCACGCCCGTGGGGGCGTTCTGCTCGGTCAGGACCAGGGGGCCGAAGACCGCCGGGACCGGGAGTTCGTACCCGGGCGGGGCCGAGGTCTCCTGCCAGTAGTAGGTTCCCGGGCCGACCGTGGCGATACAGGTGCCGTTGGCCGGGGTGGTGCAGGGAGCACCGATGATGGTGTCGGGGTCGGCACCCGTGGTCTGGAGACCGGGGATGCCGTTGGACTCCAGCCAGAGCTGGAAGGTCGCGTCCGCGAGCGGGGCGCTGGTGACCGAGTCCTGCTTGACGACCCGGACCTCGCCCTCGACGGGCGGGGTGGGCATGTTGTCGGCGTTGACGGTGACACCGGTGGCGGCGTTCTCGTCCGTCAGGACGAGCGGACCGAAGACCGGGTCGGCCGGGAGGTCGTACCCCGGCGGGGCCGCCGTCTCCTGCCAGTAGTAGGTGCCGGGCTCGACCGTACGGACACAGAGCCCGTCGGCGCCCGTGGTGCAGGGCGCGCCCACGGTGGTGTCGGGGTCGGCACCCGTGGTCTGCAGACCGGGAACGCCGTTGGACTCCACCCAGAGCTGGAAGACGGCTCCGGCCAGCGGAGCACCCGTGACCAGGTTCCGCTTGAGCACCCGGACCTCACCGGTCACGACCGGGATCGCGACGTCGGCGGCGGTCACGGTGACACCCGTGGGGGCGTTCTCGTCGGTGAGGACGAGCGGCCCGAAGACCGGGTCGGCGGGGAGCTGGTACCCGGGCGGGGCGGCCGTCTCCTGCCAGTAGTACGTCCCGGTCTCGACCGTCCGCACACAGGTCCCGTTGCCGGGGGTGGTGCAGGGCGCGCCCACGGTGGTGTCGGGGTCGGCACCGGTGGTCTGGAGACCGGGAATCCCGTTGGTCTCCTCCCACAGCTGGAACACGGCACCGGAGAGCGGGGCACCCGTGACCGAGTCCTCCTTGATGACCCGGACCTCACCGGTGACCGGGGCGGTCGCGGTGTTGTCCGCGTTCACCTGGACGCCCGTGGGGGCGTTCGCGTCGGTGAGGACGAGCGGGCCGAAGGCGGGGTTGGCGGGGAGGTCGTACCCGGGCGGGGCGGCCGTCTCCTGCCAGTAGTACGTCCCGGTCTCGACCGTCCGCGCGCAGATCCCGTTCGCGGGGGTGGTGCAGGGCGCGCCCACGGTGGTGTCGGGGTCGGCACCGGTGGTCTGGAGACCGGGGATGCCGTTGGTCTCCTCCCACAGCTGGAAGGTGGCACCCGCCAGCGGGGCACCGGTCACCGAGTCCCGCTTCAGCACCCGCACCTCACCGGTGACCGGGGCGGTCGGGGTGTTCTCGATGTCGATGTTGACGCCGGTCGCCGCGTTCTCGGCGGTCAGGACGAGCGGGCCGAAGACCGGGTCGGCCGGGAGGTCGTACCCGGGCGGAACCGCCGTCTCCTGCCAGTAGTACGTCCCGATCACGACGTTGTCCGCGCACTCGCCGACCACATCGGTGGTGCAGGGCGCGCCGACGGGGGTGTCGGGGTTGGCTCCGGTGGTCTGGAGACCGGGGATGCCGTTGGTCTCCCGCCAGAGCTGGAAGACCGCGCCCGGCAGGGCCGCGCCGGTCACGGCGTCGGTCTTCTCCAGGGAGACCTCGCCCGTGATCGGGGTGACGGTGTTGGCGGCCGTGATGGTGATGCCGTCCGGCACCTGGCCGGGGCCGAGGACCAGCGGTCCGAAGACCGGGTTGGCGGGGAGGTCGTAGCCCGGTGGGGCGCCCGTCTCCTGCCAGTAGTAGGTGCCCAGCTCGACCGTCCGGGTGCAGACGCCGTCGGCGCCCGTGGTGCAGACGGCGCCGACGGAGGTGTCGGCGGGGACGGTGGGGGTCGCGGTGGTCTGGAGACCGGCGACGCCGTTGGACTCCTCCCACAGCTGGAAGGTGGCGCCCGCGAGCGGGTCACCCGTGGTGGCGTCCTGCTTGATCACCGTGACGGGGGCGGTGGCGGGGGGCACCGAGCAGTCCGGCAGATCGCCGTCGAACGGGTAGGCGTGGAACTCCTGGCCGCCGCCTCCGCCGACCACACTGGTGTGGGTGACGGAACCGGTGGTGAAGAACCGGCCGTTGGTGCCCGGCAGGGTGACCGTGGTCATCGACGCCTGGTTGCCGATCAGCACGCTGCCCTGGAACTGGCCGGTGCCGCGCAGGCTGACGGTGGTGGCGTCGGGGAAGTTCCACAGCAGCCGCTCACGCAGGGCGTTGAGCGGGTCGGTGTCGGCGATGCCGCCGCTGTAGGTGCTGATCGCCCGGTTGGCACCGATGACGTTGACCAGCACCGTGGCCGTGGGCGGGATGTTGTTGAAGACCAGGCCCTGCTGGCCGCCCGTGGCCGTCGTCATATTGAAGTCGACGTTGAAGACCTGGAGGGCGGAGGTGCCGTCGCCGGTGAACGTGGTCTGCCCGCCGTCGTTGACGGCGGTGCCGGTGGCGGGCCTGAGCCCGTCGGCGTTCCGGGCGTAGCACTGGCTCGCGGCGGTCAGCTCGTCGCGGAGCCCCGCGTAGGGGGCGATGGCGTTGGGGTCCTGGACCACCGTGGCGTCGATGGTGCCGGTGGCGGTGCCCGCGTGGCGGACCACACCGCCCGTGGCGTCCAGCCGCTCGCCGGCCGCGATGGTGACGTTCCCGCCCGTGGTGAGGAAGTCGGAACCGGCGGGCGGGGGCACCCGGGAGCCGACACCCACGACACCGAGGTTGTAGATGGCGCTGGCGCCCTCGACCTTGTTCTGGTCGAAGTTGCCGACGACGACGACCTTCCCCTCCGCCTCGGCGGCGCGCTCACGGACCAGGAAGTCCGCGCCGACGAAGATGTTGATGTTGGCGTCACGGCCCGCGATGGGGCCGTTGTTGATCGGGGGGTAGGGGTTGGGGCAGTCGCCGGGCACACAGGGCCCGAGCCCGCCCGGCAGCGGCGCGATGGCCTTGACCTTAGCGGTGGTGACCCTCTCCTGCGGGGCGGGCGCGGCGCTGGCCGTCCACACTCCCGGTCCGAGGGCGAGCGCGGGCACGGTCGCGGCGAGGACCGCGCAGGCCATGCCCGCCGTCCTGGACCGTTGTCGCCATCGCGCGAGCATTCCTGTCATACGTTCGAGGTCTCCTGTTGAGTGTCCTGTCCGGCGATTCTTTTGACAGGCTGAGCAGGAGACGTAACGGGAGCAGTACGACACTCCAGGCAAATGGGGACAGTCACCCGGGCGGGGTGGGTGGGCGCGGTTTCCCGGGGCGGGCGGGGCCCTTCCGGCCGGGCGGGCGTTCACGGGCGGGCCCGCCCCCGTACGGCCGTCCGCCGACGATGTCGGGGCGGGGTGCGCGGGTTGGCTCCGGCGGGAGCGCCGCGCTAGCGCACCCCGGCCAGGACGAAGGGCCCGGCCAGGGCAGAGGCCCCCGCCCGGGAGTCCCCCTACGCCGCCGACCGCGCCATCGCCCGGTGCTCGCTCGGCCGGACGCCCATGGTCCGCTTGAAGGCCACACTCAGCGCGTAGGCGTTGGCGTACCCCACCTTCCGCGAGACGGCGTCCACCGTCGCATCCGTCCGCGCCAGCAGATCCGCCGCCTGGCAGATCCGCCACTCCGTCAGATACGTCATCGGCGGCTGCCCCATCAGGGTGCTGAACCGCTGGGCGAACCGCGCCCGCGACGCCCCCACCTCGGCGGCCAGCTCCGCCACCGTCCACGCCCGTGACGGATCCCCGTGGATCAGCCGCAGCGCCCGCCCCACCTGGGGGTCACCGTGCGCCCGGTACCAGGACGGCGCCCGCGCCTCCTCCTGCTCGAACCACTCCCGCAAGGTGCACACCAGCAGCAGATCGAGCAGCCGGTCCAGCATGACCTGCTGACCGGGCGCGTCCCTGCGCACCTCCTGGCAGATGAGGGAGAGCATCGGGCACCCCTCGGGCCCGGCGGGCACCCGGGCGATCCTCGGCAGGGAGTCCAGCACCCGCTGGGAGACGCTCCCGCGCACCTGGTAGGTCCCCTTCAGCAGGACCGCGCCTTCGGCCTCCCCCCTCCCGTATCCACACATCGGCAGCTCGGCGGCGGTCACCGGGCGGCCGTCGGGGGCGGTGCACAGACCGCCGCCGTGGACGAGGGCGAGGGGCTCGCCGCCGGGGGAGTCGGAGACGGTGTACGGCTCCGGGCCGTTGACGATCACGACATCGCCCTCCCGCAGCGGCACCGGCTCCCCGCCGTCAGGCGTGACCCACGCCTCGCCGTCGACCATGGCGAGCAGGGCGAGCGGGGTCTCCTCCATGATCCGCAGCGACCAGGGCGCGGTGAGCGTCGTCTGGTCGAAGAGGGCTCCCCGGGGGCGGACATCGTGCAGCAGACTGGAGAGGGCGTCGTCCATGCGGGTGAGTCTAAGCGCCGAACGAGACGATCAGACATCACATCGAGCGTTCCAGCCATCGCCCGTATCGCCCGGAGACGGTTTGATGAACGTCATGACGAACTCCTCCCCCGCCGTATCCCCCGCGTCCGCTCCTTCCTCCGCCCCCGTACTCGTCCTCGCCGCCACCGGCAAGACCGGCCGCCGGGTCGCCGCCCAGCTCCGCGACCGGGGCGTCCCGGTCCGCGCCGCCTCCCGCAGCAGCGAGGTCCGCTTCGACTGGAACGACGAGTCCACCTGGGGCCCCGCCCTCGACGGCGTCCGCGCCGTCTACGTCGTCGACTCCCAGGCCGCCGACGCCGCCGACACGACCCGCGCCTTCGCCGAGGCCGCCGCCGCACGCGGCGTCGAGCGGCTGGTGCTGCTCTCCGCCCGCGTCTGGCCCGAGCTGGACCCCGGCACCGGCGAGCTGCTCGCGACGGAACGGGCCGTGCAGGAGGCCGGGCCGGAGTGGACGATCCTGCGCCCCGCGTGGTTCGCGCAGAACTTCACCGAGGAGGACTGGTTCGGCCCCTTCCTCACCGACGGCGAACTGCGGCTGCCCACCGGGGACGGCCGGGAGCCCTTCATCGACCTGGACGACCTCGCCGAGGTCGCGGCGGCGGCCCTGACCGAGCCGGGCCACGCGGGCCAGATCTACACCCTCTCCGGCCCTCAGGCCCTGACCTGGGGCGAGGTCGTCGGGATCCTCGCCAAGGAGCTCGGCCGCGAGCTGCGCTACACCCCGGTCACCGAGGACCAGTTCCGCCAGGACCTCGCCGAGCGCGGCCTCCCCGACGGCCACGCCGACGTCTTCCTCACCCTCTACCGCCACATCAGCGCCAGCGGCAGCGCCGACCTCTCCGACAACGGCGTCGAGCGCGCCCTGGGCCGCGCCCCGAAGGACTTCTCGGTGTACGCCTCGACCGTGGAGAAGTGACGCGGCGCCGCCACGAGCTTTGCGGGAGCGCCGTGGGGGCGCGCCCGCAGGGGGAAGAGCCGCGCCGGGCCGTGGGGGCCCGGTGCGGCTGGGGGGCGTTCGCGCGCGGCGCGGAGTCGGCCGTTCTCGCTCGCGTAGCGCGACGAGGGGACTACGTACAGCGGTACGGTGGGAACGATCGGAGCGCCCAGGCGCGGAACGTCACGCATTCCGTCGGGAGTTGAGCATGACGATGCCCGTACGCACCCGCAACGAGAACCTCGAACGCCTCATCGAGCAGTCCGGATGGACCCGCTCCCAGTTCGCCCGGATCGTCAACCGCACCGGGGCGGAAGTCGGGTTGGGGCTCCGCTACGACCCGTCGGCGGTCTCCCACTGGCTCAGTGGCACGATGCCCAAACGCCGGGTCAGGCGGCTGATCCTCGAAGCGTTCTCCCGCCGCCTGGGCCGCACGGTGACCCACGCGGAGGCCGGGTTCCCGCCCGCCACGGACGACGACGCGCCGACCGGTGTCGGCACGGTCGAGGAGATCGTGGACCTGGGCCGCGCCGATATGGACCCGTCCCGTCGCGGAGTCGTCGCCGTCGCGGGGCTCTTCTCCGCGACCCTGGCGGTACCGGCGTTCGCCGCGCCCGCGACGGCCGCCCCGGTGACGCCCGGCAAGGCGACCGTACGGATCGGCGCGGCCCAGGTGGAGACGGTCCGGCGGATGACGGACCGGATCGCGGGCGTGCTCGACGAGTTCGGCGGGGCGCTCGCCCGGCCGATGGCGGCGGCCTTCCTCGTCAACACGGTGGCTCCCTGGCTCCGCGCCGACGCGACCGACTCCGTACGCACGGACATGTGGGCGGCGGCCTCCGACCTCGTCTATCTGACGGGCTGGATGGCGATGTACGAACGCGAGCACGGCACCGCGCAGGACTACTACGTCAAGGCGCTGAAGCTCGCCGCCCACGCCGACGACCACCTCACCTACTGCCGCACCCTGCGCGGGATGAGCCTCCAGGCGTCCCATCTCCGTCATGGCCCGCTGGCTCTGCGCCTGGCCGACTCGGCCGCCGAGGCGGCGCCCAAGGCGAGCCCCCGGCTGCGGGCCTTCCTCACCGGCCAGCAGGCACACGCCACCGCGCTGGTCGGCGACCACCGCCGCGCCCGCGCGCTGCTGGCGATGACCGAGACATCCCTGACACGGGCGGACGACCGCCGCGAGTCCATCGGCGGCTACGACCAGTGCGCCTACTCCTTCCATGTCTCGCACGTGCTCTACGAGGCGAAGGACCTGCCGGGCTCGATCAAGGCCCTGGAACGCGCCATCGCGGTTCAGCCCGCCGACGAACGCCAGGGCCGCGTCCACTTCCACGCCGTCCTCGCCCAGCGCCAGCTCGAACACGGCCACCTGGACGCGGCCTGCGCCTCCTGGGAACGCTTCCTGGAGACGTACGAGCACATCGCCTCGGCCCGTGGCGACGAGCACTTCACGACGCTGCGCACCGATCTGAAGCCCTTTCGCACGTCCCAGGCGGTGCGACGGCTGGCGCCCAGGGTGGCGGAGGTCGCCCGGGTGAAGTCGGCGGCGTGAGCCAGCACGTGATCGAGGCCGAGATCAAGGCGCGCGTCGCCGATCCCGACGCCCTGGCCCGCGTACTGGCGCAGCGCGCCGCCCCGCGTGTCGAGATCTACCGGGACACTTACTACGACACGCCCGACGAACGGCTTGATCGGGCTGGGCAGGAGCTACGGGTCCGGACCGTGGACGGCGCGGCGGGCTCCCGTACCGTCCTCACGTTCAAAGGCGCGGCGGTGGACGAGGCGTCCGGATCCAAACCGGAGCGGGAGACGGGCGTCGAGGACGCCGCCGCCACCCATGCGCTGCTGCGCGGGCTCGGTTACGTACCGTCCATCGCCTTCGAGAAGCACTGCCGCAACTACGCCTTTCACGCGTATGGCAGGGATCTCCTCGCCACGCTGGTCAGCGTCCCCGAACTCGACGGCCACTTCCTAGAGGTGGAGACCCTCGCTCCGGAACCGGACCTCGCGGCGGCTCTCGCCGATGTGCACAGGATCCTGATCGAACTGGGCGTCGGTGAGGCGGATCTGACGCGTGAGCTGTACACGGACGCGGTGCGGGCCCGACGGGGCTGAGCCAGGCCCACGCCCCGCGTCCCTCAGAGCGCCCGCCGCGTCACCCGGAAGACCCGGATCTCCCGGCTCACCCGCGCCTGGTACGTCGCGTACGGCGGCCAGAACACCACCAGCCGCCGCCATGCCTCCGCCCGCTCCTCGCCCGCCAGCAGGCGGGCGCGCACCGGCACGGTCTCGCCGTGCCAGCTCACCTCGGCGTCCGGGTGGGCCAGCAGGTTGGCCGTCCAGACCGGGTGGGCGGGGCGGCCGAAGTTGGAGCCGATCAGGAGCCAGGAGTCGGGGGGCTCGGGGAGGGCGGCGAGGGGGGTGGTGCGGGGCAGGCCGGTGCGGGCGCCCGGGACGGTGAGCAGGAGGCTGGGCAGCAGGGCGGCGGAGAGCAGCACCCGGCCCCGGGTCAGCCGGTGCAGGGCGCGGTCCAGGGGCGGCAGAACCACGGGGGCCACCCGGGCGAAGGGCCGGGACGAGGAGACCCGCCGCACGATCCGTACCGTACGGGTCTGACGCGGGCTCATCGGGACGGTTCCTCCGGGCCGGGTGCGGATGTCGGGGGTGTAGCGGGTGTCGCTGGCGTCATGGCTGTCGCTGGCATCACGGGCGTCACGGGCGTCACGGATCGTAGGGCTGGCCCGGGGGCAGACCGCACCGCCGTCTCCGGGTCGCTGAACAGGCCCGCCCGTTCGGCCGCGTGGGCGCGCAGCGCGTGCACCGGGCCGAACAGCAGCTCGTCGGCGGTGGCGCGTTTGAAGAAGAGATGGGCCTCGTGCTCCCAGGTGAAGCCGATGCCGCCGTGGAGCTGGATGGCCTGCGCGGTGACCTCGCGGGCCGTCTCCAGGCAGTGGGCGAGGGCGAGTGGCGCCTCATGGGGTGCGCGGGCGGCGTGGTGGGCCGCCGCACCGGCCGCCCTGACCCGGACATGGAGGTCGGCGAGGCGGTGCTGGACCGCCTGGAAGGAGCCGATGGGCCGCCCGAACTGCTCGCGCTGGCGGACGTACGCGAGGGTCCGTTCCAGCGCGCTCTCCGCCGCGCCGACGGCCTCGGCCGCGAGGAGGGCGGCCACCCAGCGGCCGGTGCCGGTGAGGGCGCGCGACACGTCGGCCGGGTCGCCGTCGGTGGCGCCCAGCGGTTCGGCGGGGCAGTCGCGCAGTTCGATACGGCTCTGGGGGCGGGTCTCGTCCAGTGCGGTCAGCCGGGTCCGGGTGAGGCCGGGCGACGGCGCCCGGACCAGGAAGAGCAGGGTGCGGCCGCGCGGGAAGCCCCCGGTGCGCGCGGCGACCAGCAGCAGCGGGGCGCTGTGGCCGCCGAGGACGGGCGCGGCCTCCCCGTACAGCGTCCAGCCCCCGCCGGGCGCGGTCCGCGCCTGCACTCCCCCGGCCCGGCCGCCGCCCGCCCACGCCCCGGACGCGTTGTCGCCGGTGAGGCCGAGCGCCAGCGGAACCGCGCCGCCGGGGATGGCGAGCGCGCAGGTCAGCGAGGAGTCGGCGAGGGGTGGCAGCAGCCGCGTCCGCTGCTCGGGGCGGCCGAGCGCGAGGATCAGCGGGGCGCTGAGTCCACAGGTCGCCAGCAGCGGGGACGGCAGCAGCGCCCGCCCGGTCTCCGCGCAGGCGGCGGCGAGGTCGGGGAGGGTGCCGCCGATGCCTCCGTACTCCTCGGGCAGGGCGAGCGCGGGCAGCCCGAGCCGCTGGGCGAGCAGCGTCCAGAGCGCGGTGTCGTAGCCGTCGGCGCTGTCGACGGCGGCGCGCAGCCGGTCGGGCCCGGTGTGGCGGGTGAGGGTCTCGCGCAGGGTGCGGCGGATGGCGTCCCGCTCGGGGGAGGTGTCGGCGGGCGTCCGCGCCGTGCCATCGGCGGGTACGGCCGTCGGCGTGGCGCCGGGTCCGCTCCCGGAGCCGGTCTTGGCCATGGCGCTGTCCATACCGCCACCCCTTTCTGACGGCTCGTCATATTAGGAGGGCGGGCACGAGAAACCCAGAGCCGTGCGGGCCTCTTTCGCCTCGCGCGCGGACCGTATGCCTGATGTACCGTCAGATTCATGGCCCTCACCCCCCGCAAGGTCGCCGCCGTCGGGGTCGCCCTCGCCGACTGCGGACGCGCCGACGGCCCCACCCCCTACGCCCTGCACGCCCAGGCCGCGCGCCGGGCCGTCGCCGACTCCGGGCTCGACCGGTCCGTCATCGACGGCCTCGCCTCGGCCGGACTCGGCACGCTCGCGCCCGTCGAGGTGGCCGAGTACCTCGGCCTGCGCCCCCGCTGGCTGGACTCCACCTCCGTCGGCGGCGCCACCTGGGAGGTCATGGCCGCACACGCCGCCGACGCCATCGCGGCGGGCCGCGCCCGCGCCGTCCTGCTGGTGTACGGATCGACCGCCCGCGCCGACCTCAAGGCCGGGCGCCGCACCGCCGAGCTGTCGTTCGGGACGCGCGGCCCGCTCCAGTTCGAGGCGCCCTACGGACACACCCTGATCGCCAAGTACGCCATGGCCGCGCGCCGCCATATGCATACTTACGGCACCACCCTGGAGCAGCTCGCCTCGGTCGCCGTCCAGACCCGCGCCCATGCCGCGCGCAACCCGGACGCGCTGTTCCGGGACCCGATCACCGTGGACGACGTCCTCGGGTCCGCGCCCGTCGCCGATCCCTTCACCAAGCTGCACTGCTGTCCGCGCACCGACGGCGGCTGCGCGGTGCTGCTGGTGGCGGAGGAGCTGGTCCCCGACACGGCGAAGGCCCCGGTGTGGGTGCTGGGCAGCGGCGAGTACGCCTCCCACAGCGCGATGTCCGAGTGGCCCGACTTCACCGTCTCCCCGGCCGCCGTCTCCGGCCGTCTCGCCTTCGCACGCGCGGGCGTGCGCCCCGCCGACATCGATATCGCCGAGATCTATGACGCCTTCACCTATATGACGCTGGTGACCCTGGAGGACCTGGGCTTCTGCGCCAAGGGCGAGGGCGGCGCGTTCATCGGGACGGGGCGGATCGGACCGGGCGGCGCGCTGCCGGTGAACACGGACGGAGGCGGGCTCTCGGCGTGTCACCCCGGTATGCGGGGCTTGTTCCTGCTGGTGGAGGCGGTACGCCAGTTACGCGGCGAGGCGGGGGGCCACCAGGTACGCAAGCCGTCGGGGGCGCTTCCGGAGCTGGCGGTGGCGTCGGGGACGGGCGGATGGTTCTGCTCGTCGGGGACGGTGGTGCTGGGGCGGGGGTGAGACGGCGACAGGACCAGGGAGAGGCTCACCGCGAGCGCCACGCACCCGCGTCTATGACCGGAGCCGGACGTCTCCCAGCAGAACGCGCCGCAGATGCCGCCGAGGATCGGTGAAGGCGTTCCTGGCGTGCATCATGCGCCAGTTGTCCCACACCAGCACGGCGTCCTTCTCGATGGCCACGGCGACATGGTGATCCGCGAAGAACCGCAGACCCTCATCGACGTACCGGCTCTGGAGCGGATCCCCCGTCCGGAGGATGTCCCGCGAGCAGTAGTGCATGACCAGCCCGTCCGGCTGGTGCTCCAGGGCCGGATGGATCCGCGAGAGCTCCACACCGCGACGCTCCAGACTCACATTGGAACGCCAGGCGTAGAGGTCGGTGCTCAACCGGCGCCGGTCCTGTGGGGAGAATCCCTCAAGGTAGGCGTATCCGTCGGCCAGTGTCGTCTCCCCACCGGGTCCGGCGGCGGGCTGGACGGCCCACAGCACGACATATCTGGCGGGCAGGGTCGGGAACTCATAGCCCTCCGTATGCGGTGACAGCGCGTCCAGGTTCGACACCGAGTAAATGCCCTCCATATCCGCCTCGGGGCGCACTTCCCGGACGGCGACCCCGTTGTACTGGGGAATCACCTCCCCCAGAAAGGAGAACAGGGAGGCGTGGTCACACGACGCGGGCAGACCACGGATATAGGAGAACCCGTTGTCCCGCAGGGCTCCCTGCAGGGAGATCGCGTCCTGCTCGGCCATGCGGCCGTTCGTGCCGACTGCCACCTTCACGGACCCCTCCGATCGTCTCGATCACGCCGGACTCACCGCATCGCCCCACCGGACAGTTCCTCGATACGGACGCCGACACGACGCAGCAGATCCTTCTTCTCCGGAAATCTCGCCGCCAGTTCGGCATGCAGACCCGCCAGGAGATCCCAGTAGACGATCTCCCCCTCCTTGAGTCGCTGCCCCAGCGTCCACAGACTCTCGTAGTAGACCGAGAACACCTCACCCGCGGCACTTCCCCGCAGCCACAGCATCTGCCGTTGATCCTCCGGCAGCATGTATCCCAGTGTGGGATCAACCAGGCACAGTTCCTTGCGGTCGAATATCTGGAGACTTAAAGGAGGCGGCAGAAACCCGGCCCGGGACATATCGATGACATTGATCTGGAAGTTCGGACAGCCCTGCGCCCCCTCGATCACATCGAGGAGCCACTCAAGCTTCTCCGGTGTGGGCACGGCCACGATCCGGCGGAACTTGATCTGCGGGGAATCCTGGACCCGTCGTTTCTGGAGTTCGAAGTACTCGACCATCTCCGGCGTGCCGTAGTGACGCGGCGGATAGGAGTCGAGCTGGGTGAGGTCGACCGAGCGTCCGACATCGCGGAGGGCGGACAGCATATGCCGGTAGAAACCGGTACGGTCGCATACCTCACCCTCATGGAACCGTGCGACATCCAGACCCCTCCGTAACAGCGAAAGCTCCTCACGCACTTTCTCCGCGGAGCCCGTCGCGGCGTCCACCGACGCTCTCCACCGGGCGCGCGTCCTCATCTCCCGTACACAGATCACGGCAATGGCGCTGAGCATCACCAGCATGGTGATGCTCAGCGCCAACGGCGTCGGGTCGGGGTTCATCTCACCGTCAGCTATAGGGGAAATACCAGGGCCGCGTCTGGTGATTGCCGTCGAACTGGGCCTGTACGACCTTCTCGTAGGTGAACTCCCGGACACCTGCGGCGCCGAGTTCCACCCCGATTCCACTGTCCTTGCAGACCGACCAGGGGCATGCCGCGATGGACTGGAGCGGCTCGTTCACCCAGACCATTCCCGTATCGCTGCCACGGGCGGCCCACTCGGCGAACTCCGGGTCGTCGGTCCACACCGAGAGCCCCAGCCCGTACGAGGTGTCGTTGGCCTGGTCGAGCACCTCCCGTACGTCGCTGAACCGGTGGATGGCGACGACCGGACCGAAGACGTTCTCCCGCGCCAGACGCGCGTCAGCAGGCACATCCACCAGCACCGTGGGAGCGTAGAAGAGTCCGCCCTCATGCCCGGGTACGGACAGGGGGGCGCCGCCGGTGAGTGCCCGTGCTCCCCGGGCCAGGGCGTCGTCGACGATCGAGGCGACGACCTCGTACTGCTTACGGTTGGCCACGGGCCCGATATCGACGCCCGCCGACGCCCCCGGCCCCACCCGCAGCTTCCGGGTGAGATCCACGACCCGCCCGGTCAGCTCGTCGGCGAGGGTGTCGGGCAGAAACACCCGCTCCACCGAACTGCACCAGTGACCGCAGTTCGAGAAGGCTCCGTAGACAATGCCGGCGGCCACCAGGTCCAGCCCCTGGACCCGGGGATCCACGATGAGCGCGTCCTTCCCGGAGAGCTCCAGGACGCACTTGCGCAGCTTCCGTCCCATCGTGGCCGCGACATCACGGCCCGATGCCACACTGCCGGTGAAGGCGACCATGTCCACCTCGTGCTCCAGCAGCGCGCGACCGGTGTCGGCGTCGCCCGGCAGGGTCTGGACCACGCCTTCGGGGAATCCCGCCCGGTCGAAAACCGACTGCAAGGCGAGCGCGCTCGCGGGCGTGTACTCCGACGGTTTGACGATCACCGTGCACCCCGCCACCAGCGCGGGGCCCAGGGCCCACACGACCTGCTGGACCGGCGCGTTCCAGGGCTTCACCACGGCCACCACGCCGCGTGGCTCATACCGGATGTGGGCCTTCTTCTCCGGCAGCGTCAGACCCGCGAGATCAAGAGGAGTGGGAGCGAGCGCATCGCGCGCCGTGTCCGCGAAGTACCGCAGAAAGGTCGCCGACTTGGTGACCTCGGGCACGGACTCCGCCAGGGGCCTGCCCATCTCCGCGGTGATGACGGCGCCGATCCCATCACCTTCCTTCTCCAGGATATCGGCGGCGCGGCGCAGCAGTTCGCCCCGCCGCTCGACGCCGATATCCCGCCAGGAGGCGAACGCCGCCCGCGCCGATGCCACCGCAGCGGAGATATCCCGTGCACTAGCGATAACAACAGGATCACCTGGATCCCCAGTCGCGGGGTTCACAGGGTGGAGATACTGAAGACTCACGACGCTCCCGAATCATCCGGTTCAACAGAATTACCTGGTCGGTGGAGTACGCCCAGAAAAAAGATCAGACGCCAGTGAGTCCCACATTATGACAGGGCGTCATCAACGGTCGCAGCGCCGCTTTCCGGCCGTCCACCCGTCTCTCTTGTCCGCTCCGCCTGACGGCGCGCACGCAGCTGCCCCCAGGCGAACACCACCAGGTCAGACAAGATCCGCGCGAAAAAACCCGCCAGCACCAGCTCAGAGATGTCCCGCATCGGAATATCCCCCCTATGAGTGACGGCAGTGCCGCCGGTTTGCGTGTTCCACCAGCGTGCGGCCGGGAGAGGACGACGGGACGAGCACCGACATCTGACGCAAGGCCGGAATGGGACTCCGCAAGACAGAACGCCCGCGTACATGATGGGACGGTTCCGTACAGTTCTGAACGGCGATGGGGCGAGCACATGGGCAGGCCCGGACGGTTCAAGCACCCCGAACTCACCGAAGGGCCGCTCAAGGATCTCAACAACGCCCTGCACCAACTCCATCTGCGGGCCGGACTGCCCAGCCTGTCCACCATGTGCCGGGCCATGACAGGAGCGATCTCCCGCACCCGCCTCCACGACGCCTTCTCCAAGCCGGGCCTTCCCCCGTGGGACGTCATCGACGCCCTGGTGGAAGTGCTGGCCACCCGCGCGCACAGCACCAGCCCGGAATCCGAGATCCCGCTTTTCGAGCGGATGTGGCGCACGGCCGCGCTGGCGGAATTGTCCCCGGGACCCGCCCCGGCCGCTCCACCGCGGCCAGCCCACTCCCCTCAACTCACCGCCGGAACAGAGAAATCTCCGGCGGAGATCGTCTCCCTGCTGGGACGTCTGCGTTCGAGCGAACTCGGCGAAAGCATGCACGAGATCCTGCGGACGGCCGCCCGGACCTATTCCATATCCGAGCTTCCCCATGTGGTCATGGAACTTGAGCGCAGATCCGAGCCGATGCCCGCGATCGAGTTCCTCCTGGAAGCCTTCGCCACCAGCCGCCCCCACCGGGACATCCACGACCTGTTCCTCTTCCTCCGGCGCTCCAACCGCTACCCCTACGCGAACTACCTCCGGTGCGCCGTCACACGCCACCAGGATCCCCGCGTCACAGGAGAGGGCGGCACATAGGCGGCGCTCCGGTCCTCGCGCGGGCCACGGCTCCCCGCACCCCGGCGCGCCGAGGTGCCCCCGACGCGCCGTGTCGGGCGGGCCCGGTCCCGTACGGACGACCCCTACGGTGGGCGGCGAGGCCGCTGCGACGCGGGCGCGACCGTGCCCGCCGCGCAGAGAGGGGCCACCAGGCGCGCGCCCGTCGCCGGAGCAACGCATTCCGATGGCTGAAATCTATCGCCCCAGGCATCGGATTCGCCCCGTCATGGGAAGCCGCGACAGGGCTTCCCCCCTCAGGGGCCGATGTCTCCCCAAGGCACACCGGATCACCGGACTCTCGATAGTCCCTTTTGAGCCATCTCTGGATCGGATGACAACGCGGCTCCCCCGGTGACCGCTCTATCCCGCCGGGAGCGGGCAGCGGATCGCTCCCGGCGACGCGCCGACCCGAGCCCGCTGAGCATGGGGGAGACAGCTTGTTCACCAGCAGACGTCATGGCCGGGGGGCCGTGACCGCCACCACGGCCCTCGCGGCGGCGGCCCTCGTCGCCGGACTGACCAGTACGGCCTCCTTCGCGGACACCAGCGGCCCCGGCGGCGGGGCCGTCACCGCGGGGACCGACAGCGCCGCTCCCGGGCACCACTGGGTCACCCTGATCACCGGCGACCGGGTCGCCGTCGACGCCCGTGGCAAGGTCGTCTCCATCGACCGCGCCCAGGGCCGCGAGAGGATACCCGTCCGGTCCTTCACCCGAGAGGGCCGCGCCTTCGTCATCCCCCTCGACGCCGAACGGCTCATCGCCCGGGGCACCCTCGACCGCCGCCTCTTCGACATCACCGGGCTGAACAGCCCCGCCAGCCGCCACGCCTACCGCAAGGGCCTGAAGGTCATCGTCGCCTACGAGGGGACCGGCGGACCCGCCGCCCGCGCGGGCGCCCGGAGCGACACCGAGGTCCGCCGCACCCTCCCCGCCCTCAACGCCGACGCCCTCACCGTCCCCGAGCGGGACGCGGGCGCGCTGTGGGAGAGCCTGACCCGGCCCGACGGCGAGGCCGACGGCGCGCGGACCGCCCGTACCGGGGTCGCCACGGTCTGGCTGGACGCGGTGCGTACCGCGAGCCTGGACCGGAGCGTGGCCCGGACCGGCGCGCCGACGGCATGGCGGGCGGGATACACCGGGAAGGGCGTCACCATCGCGGTCCTCGACACGGGTGTGGACGCGACGCACCCGGATCTCAAGGGCCAGGTCACCGGGGCGAAGAACTTCAGCGACTCCCCCGACACCAAGGACCGCAACGGCCACGGCACCCATGTCGCCTCGACGGCGGCGGGCACGGGGGCACGCTCCGGCGGGCAGCACAAGGGCGTCGCCCCCGGGGCCAGGGTCCTCAACGCCAAGGTGCTCGATGACGAGGGCAACGGCGAGGACTCCGGCATCCTCGCGGGCATGGACTGGGCGGTGGCCCGGGGCGCCCAGGTCATCAACATGAGCCTCGGCCATCGGGACGAACCCGGTCTCGATCCGGTGGAGGCCCACCTCAACACGTTGTCCCAGAAGAAGGGCGTCCTCTTCGCCGTCGCCGCGGGCAACTCGGGGTCGGACTCCGGCACCGTGAACTCTCCGGGCACCGCGGAGGCGGCCCTCACCGTCGGCGCGGTGAACGACACCGGAGGCATGGCCGGCTTCTCCAGCCGTGGTCCGCGCGTGGACGGAGGCTTCAAGCCGGATGTCACCGCCCCGGGCGTCGCCATCACCGCCGCCTCCGCCCCCGGCAGCGCCATCGCCCGGGAACAGGGCGAGCGCCCGGCCGGGTATGTCTCCGTCTCTGGCACCTCGATGGCCGCACCGCACGCGGCCGGGGCCGCCGCGCTGCTCAAGCAGCGCCACCCCTCCTGGTCGGGTGCGCGGATCAAGGCCGCGCTCATGGCGTCCGCGAAGGACGGCGGCCATGGCGTCTTCGAGCAGGGCGCGGGGGAGATCGCCGCCGACCGCGCGCTGAGGCAGACCGTCACCGCCGACCAGTCGGGCCTCTCCTTCGGCTTCCACGCCTGGCCGCATACCGACGACAAGCCCGTCACCAAGAAGATCACCTACCGCAACCACGGCAAGCGGGCCATCACGCTGGACCTCGCCGTCCGGGCCGTCGACGCCCGGGGCAAGCCCGCCTCGGCCAAGCTCTTCACCCTCGGCACCGGCCGGGTGACGGTCCCCGCCGGGGGCAGTGCCTCCGTACCCGTCACGGCCGACACCCGGTTCGGCGGCGCCCATGACGGGACCTACACCGCCACCGTCACCGCGACCGGCGGCGGCCAGAGCCTGCGGACCGTCGCCCTCGTGGACCGCGAGGTCGAGTCCTACGCCCTGACCGTGAAATACGTCGGCCGCGACGGCAAGCCCAGCGGGGACTTCAGCAGCCTGGTCGAGCAGATCTCCGGCGACGGTCGCGGCTCGGCCGGGGACGCGCAGGGCAAGACCTCGGCGACGTTCCGGCTGCCCAAGGGCGACTACGCCCTGTCCGGCAACCGGTACGCCGGACCCCAGGGAGGCATGGACCACCTGATCCAGCCCCGGCTGGCGCTGACGGAGAACACCACCGTCACCCTGGACGCGCGCCGGGCCAAGCCCGTCTCGATCACGGTCCCCGACGCCAAGGCCAAGCTGACCGGCGCCAAGATGACGTACGACGTCTCGAAGGCCGGCCGGTACCTCAACGGCGAGTTCGACGTCGACCGGTTCGGCGACCTCCGCACCGCGCAACTGGGCCCGGCCCGGCCCAGCGGGGTCACGATCCGGCAGACCTTCCACGGCCAGTGGGAGCGCGGCGCGACCCAGTACAACGCCGCCGTCGGCGGTCCGGTCAAGCGGCTCGCCACGGGCGTCGACAAGAGCTTCACGGCCGCTGACTTCGCGAAGCTCCCCGTCACCGTGGCCGCCTCCAGGCCGGGCAAGTCGGCGTACACCATCATGGAGAGCGGCCTGGACGGCTCCAGCTTCACCCCCAGGAGCACCTTCGCCCTGCCCGGCACGCGGACCCACTACGTCGCCACGGACACCGGCGCGAAGAGCAACCCCTGGGCCCCGCACGCGTTCCAGCTCAGCGCCGAAGGCGAGCACGAGGTCCAGTTCAACGGCGAGGCACGGGAGTACGCCCCCGGACGGACCCACGCGGTGCCCGTCGGCACCGCCGTCCACTCCCCGTCGACGCCCGCGGACAGCGGCGCCTACCGCTACGGCGACAGCCTCCAGTTCGGCATACCGCTCTTCTCCGACGGCGCCTCCCACGCGGGCCAGTCCCCGCACACCTCGGCGCGGACCACGCTCCACCAGGGCACCACCAGGATCAGGGAGGACCAGCTGCCGCCGGGCGCCGGGGAGAGCTTCACCGTCGACCCCGAGAACGCCGAGTACACCCTGGCCACCTCGGTCCGGCGCAGCCCCGCCATCTCCCGCGTCAGCACCCGTGTCGACGCCTCCTGGACCTTCCGCAGCGCCCGCCCGGCCGGAGACGAGCAGACCCTCACGCAGCTCTCGACGGTGCGGTTCGGCACCTCCGTGGCCCTGGACGGCACGGTCCCGGCGGGCCGCACCGCCACCTTCCCGGTGACGGTCCAGGGCCCGGCCGCCGGGAAGAACCTGAAGTCGCTCACCGTCTCGATCTCGTACGACGGCGGCACGACCTGGACCAAGCTGCCCGTGACCGACGGGAAGGTGACCGCCCAGCACCCGGCGAAGGGCACGTCGGTCGCCCTGCGCGGCCAGGCCACCGACACCAAGGGCGGCAAGGCGAGCGTGACCGTGTACGACGCGTACTTCGGCAAGTAGCCGCGCCCGCTGGGCGTCAGGGGCACGACGGACAGGGCCTCACCGCTGCGGCGGTGAGGCCCTGTGGCGTACCCGGCGCCGAACACCCTGGTGCGCCGGATATCCGCTCTGCCCTCGCACTGGCGAGCCTGCGAAGGGCTCATCTCACACAGGAAAGACACCTGCCCGCGCACCCCGATGCGCGGGCGCACGAGCATACGTATCGCTGCAATCCACCTCGCTCCCATGCGCCGCTTTATCGCTCCCCACCCATCGGCATCACTGGCGTACCGTCGGCCTACCCATCCTGCGAACTCACCGTCGAGCACCCAAGCGGGAGCCGAATCGGCCTTGGCACAGATGGGCCCTTAAAGATCTCTGACCGTGATGCCACCCACGCTCCGGTACGACAACTCACCCGAAGGGAAGGTGACCATGTCCGCAACAGCCGTCACGGCACAATCGGGCCGAGGGCTGATCGCTCCCCCATTCTTCGAACGCCTCAGCCGTCGTTTAACGCGAAAGGGGGGCCTGAGCATCGAACAGGCAGAGGCGATCACTGACCAGGCGCTGGCATTCCTCGCCACCTGCGCCCAGCGGCCCCCCAGCAGTGCCACACTCAGCCCGAGCCCGCTGGTTGACCTGGGTTGGCATGTATTCCTCGAATATACGGCCGAATACGATGCATTCTTCGCACGTCACGGCTGGCGCAAGGTCCAGCACGCCCCGTTCGATGACCCAACAGCAACATACGAAGCACCAGAGGTCGTCATCCCGCGCACTCTCGACGCGATGGAGCGAGCCGGCTACGCCGTGAACGGGCCACTATGGGTCACCAGCACCGTGGATTGCGGTGGTGACGACAGCGACGACGTTCCCGGTGATCCACTGCCGTGCGGTGATCACCCTTGATTTCCGAGTTCCCCGCAGGCTCAGCAGCCCCACCCCTACAGTGGCTGGGGCTGCTTTCGTCGAGAAGGGCATATGCATGGCGAAGAATTTGAACGGGCGTGGACGGATCACCGTATTCAGAATGCTGCATGACTGGCCCGGTCACTACTGCGTACTCAGCTATACGCTCGCCGGTGTCTCTGGCGACACCGCGGTCCTCGGGGTGATCCCTATTGAGGGCAACACCTTCGAACCTGGCGACCTGTTCGCGATGGCCGGCCGTCACCACGCCAGTGGTCTCTACGGAAGCCCTCCAGAACACGCGCGGGCGGCTTGGCTCGCCTGTACCGGATGGTCGGCCCGGACCGTGGCCAAGCCTGGCTCGCTGGACCTGCCCGACGCGGAGTGGTCCCTCGACATGGTGCAGAGAGTCACCTTGGCGAAACCGCTCTACGGCCACGATCACGTCGCGGCCGGACGATTCACCTTCCAGGACGCCTCACTGATGGAGAAGGCACGAGGGCTGCTCCCTCTATCTCCATAGGGACAGTGCGCCGGCGCGCCGTGTCGCGCGAGCCCGTCACCGTACGGACGCTCCCTACGGTGAGTGCCGAAGCTGTTCCGACGCGGGCGCGACCGTGCCCGCCGCACGGAGGGGAGCCACCGTGACAGGGCCCGCAGGCGACCACAAGCCGTTTACGACGTTCTTCCGGGGAGAGCACATCGAGCTGCCGAGCACCATCGAGGACATCCGCGCCGCGCTCCCGCCGGTCCGGCGGGAGGAGTTCGAGGAGGCGCTGAAGCTCTTCCTCGGACACTGGGCGCTGGAGACCCGTCCCGATATCCGCGACGCGGACGACGCGACGTTCAAGCGGCTGGAGAGCGGGGACTTCTCCGGGTTCACGACGGCGGACCCCGAGCCGCTCATGATGTACATGACGGGGGGACCCGTCCCCATGCCGTCGACCATCCAGGAGGTACGGGAGGCCCTCCCGGCCGAGAAACGCGACGCGTTCACGGAGGCGATGGAGGGTGCCCCGGCCGGGGAACTGACGACGCTCCTGATGCGCTGGGTGCTGGCGATCCCTACCGAGCACGATGCCGATGAGGACGCGCTGGCCCGGCGGATCGCCGCCGGGGACTTCTCCGAGGTGACGTTCGCCGACGAGCTGGGCGACGACGAGTACCGGAGCGCAGGGTGAGCTACCGCGTGACGTACACCGACATCGCCCAAGCTGGACGGGCTGCCCTCGACGCGGCCCGCCGCAAGGAGTTCGAGACCGGCATCGCGGGCGTTGCCCGCACCCCGTACGGCTGCGGCTCCAGCGCCGTGAACGGCGACCAGGACCGGAGGGAAGCCACCCTCGGACGTGTCGCCGTGATCCGCTACGAGGTGAGCCCAGGCGTCCTGATCGTGACCGTGCTGCGGGTGATCCCCGCGCCGTGAGCGGGTGGACGTCCTACGGCAGGGAGCGCAGCATGACGACGAAGGTCGGCGAGTCGGGGAAGAACCTCCGCTCGCCGACCTTCGTGTACTTCCAGTCCGCGTAGAGCTGGTGCAGCTTGGGTGTGTCAGCCAGGGCGGTCAGGACCGCCAGGGATTCGGAGCGATCGGCCAGGAGGGCCTCGTGCAGGCGGCGGGCCAGCCCGGTCTTCCGCCAGGGCGGGCGCACCGCCAGTTCCGATACCGCGTAGGTCGTGGTGTCCGGCCCGTCCGGAACGGTGTGCCCGCGCCACCACTCGCTACCGTGCGACAGCGGAGCCCCGTAGATGAACCCGGCGGGCTCGCTCCCCTCATACGCGATCACACAGGTGAAGTCCGGCAGACCGCCCCAGTGGTCCACGAACCAGGGAAACCGCTGCACGAAAGGGTCGCCGTGGTCGTACTCGGGGAGATCGGCGTGGACATCGAGCAGGTGCTGCCGAATCGAGGGGAGGTCCGGGTGGGTGTAGTGGCGGAGAGCGACCGCGTCCATGTCAGCTCCCCTTCGTACGCATCTGATCCGGCCACTCGTTCGCCTGCACGGAGTGAGGGGCGGTCCGCAGGAGGTCCCGGTGGTAGCCGTCCAAGGCGGTGCGCAGCCGGGTGGGAAGTGATGTGCCGTCCATGAGCGCCAGGACCGCCGATGCCGTCTCGTAGGAGAGATCCACATCGCCTTGACTGAGCTGGGCCCGCGCCATCCCCGACATCACCATGGCCCGGTTCCGCCGGAAGCGCCCCGGAAGAGCGGCCAGCGCACGGTGGGAGGCAGCCTCGGATTCGGCGGCCATGCCGAACCGCCTCTGCACAACCGCTGTGAGGCCCATCAGCTCCGCTGTCCCATAGAAGTCCAGCCAGGAGGGCCGAGGCGCGTCGTCCGCTTTCGCCAGGGCCTCTTGTGCGCGGCCGAGACTGCGCAACGCCAGTTGCCGGTCCCACGCGCCCGAGTGCGCGACAGCTGTCCTGGCATGGGCGAGGGAGGCGACCAGAGGATCACGGCGACACAGAGGAATCGCCTGAGCCGCCTGGGCTGCGGCGACAGCCTCGGCGGGCGCACCCTGTCGATGGGCGACCATGGACAGGACATTCCAGATCTGGAATTGCACATACCCGTCCTGGGACATCCCTGAAAGCTCTATCGCACGGATCACATGGTCACGCGCCTGGTCGAACTGAAGTGCGTCAAAGCAGGCCCAGGCCGCCTTCCCCGTGAATTCCGCCGCGACGCCGTAAAGGCGCTGCCGGACACGCTGTGTGGCACTCCCTTTCCTTTGCAGGTCAAGAGCACCGCCCACGCCTGAGAGCGCGGCCTTCTCCAGGGCCCTGTGCCCACCATTGCGATCATCCAGAAGGACGAGCTGTTCCAGACCGTGGTGAAGCCGCTGCACATCCGACATGCCGACTTTCGTGGCCGCGAGCGCTGGTGTGGCGATGGCAGCGGTCGTTCCGGTGGCTGCCGTTACGAACGTTCTACGCCGCACAGGGTCCTCCTGCGGTAGGGCGGTTGTGGGCTGAGGGAACCCAAGTTCGGTGATGGTGCAGCCGAACACCATCTCGCGCGACGTCCGCCTCCGCGCGGCGAGTACAGGTGCCCTTAAGCGCGGGGAACCTCGCACTCGCCGCTGCGGCGCTGTCTAGGGGCTCATGCCGTGCTGGTGGTGGCGAGACGTTCGCGCAGGCTTTCCACCGTCGCGGCTTTGGGGGCGCGGTGGGTGAGGTAGGTGGTCAGTTCGTCCGCCCGCTTGTGGACGGAGTCGGCGACCCGGATGGAGTCGAGGGCTTGGTGGCCGAGGAACACCGCGCCGTCGACATCGCCGAGTTGGGCGTGAGCGAGGGCCAGGTCGATACGGGCGATGGCTTCCCGGCTCGGTGAGCTGCCCGGTGCTGCCTCGTAGGCGGCGATGGCGCGTTCGGCGTACTGGCGGGCCGGCTCGGGCTGGCCGAGCCAGATGTGGGAAGAGGCCGGATACGAGGTGAGAGCGTATTCCGCGAGGGGCATTGTGCTGTCTCCCAGTCGTAGCGGAGGCCGGGGCGGAATCCGCTCGTAGGCGTCCTCGGCGGCGCGGAACGCGGCGGTGAACTCCTCCGCGTTCCCGTCAGCCGCGCTGGCACGGCCTGCCTGGGCATGCAGCCGCACGGTGAGTGGATGGTTCACCGGGCCTTGCGCTAAGCCTCGGCGCGCTGCCGTCAGGGCTTGCACGGGCCGCTGCGCATAGAGGTTGATGGAGGCCGCCGCGTCCATCGCCCATGCGCAGAGCTGGCTGTTCCCGGCTTGACGGCCATGGGCGAAGGCGTCGTCGGCGAAGGTGAGCCCGGCGCTGTTGTGGCCCAGGTCGTGTGCGAGCCAGGCCAGCATCTCCGAGAGGAATCCGGCGAAGGTCAGCAGTTCCCGGCCCTGCTGATGGGTGTGCCTGCCTTGAAGAAGCACACCGACCAGATGGCGGTACTCCCTGACGGCGTCGAAGTGTTGCCGTGGCGGGGTGGCCTGGAAAGACTGACTGAGCTGGGTGACCGCGCGGTCGAGATGGTCCAGAGCCTCTGGCGTGAGTGCGCTGGCCTCGGCTTGACGGGTGAACTCGGCCGCCTCTGCGGCGGCTTGGTCCAGGACGGTGAAAGCGGCTGCCGGGGCGGTGAGAGTCAGCCCGGCGAGTTTCACGGCGACGCGGCGTTTCGTGGTCTCCACCTCCTCGTGACCGGCTCCAGGGCCAGGAACCACGATGGGGTCGACGTGTGCCGTCTCCTGGTTCTCCCGAGCACTCTTCCCAGAGTAAGCCGGAGGAGAGTGCTGGCCTCCATCCGTGAGGGAGCCCTCCCATGGCCTTGCGGGCATCCCGAGCATGGCGCCGGGGATGCCGAAACCATCGGCCACGCGTTCGATGACCTCGTGCCCCCGGATCCCCCGTACGCCCCGGATGATGTCGCTCACGCGTGAGCTGGTCATCTTGCCGATGGCGGCGGCCATCGCGGCGTGGCTGGTGCCGGTACGGCGGTTGATGAGCCGGAAGATCTCTCCGAAGTCCCGTACGGCGCAGGCGCGCCGCATCGCCTCACTTCTGAGCAGAGCCTCGGGGAGGGTCAGGTCGTAGCCACTGCGTCGGATTTCGCGATCGTCCATGGGCGTACCTCGCGGGGGACGGAAGTGATCCGTCGAGCGTAGCCCCGGCCACCCCGAAGGGGTCCCCATATGCCCATACGGGGTACCCCGTTCATGATTCCGCGACTGTCTCCGTCAGGTGAGGCTCTTCACGGGCCCGACGGGCCCCCACCGAGACGGACCCCCGCGACCGTGCGACCGGTCCGGGGGCATGGCCGACCTGACGGAAGCAGGCTGACATGCGAGACGGTATCCCGCACGCGATCGGAACGTCATCCCCTCCGCCCACTCCACCGGACAGTGATCCACCTCCCTCCCGTGACACCGCTGAGTCGGACTCCCCGGTTCTGCGGTCGTTGCGGGAGCGGGTGCGGGAGATCAACGCGGAGCACGCGCACTGGCGGCTGACGTCGTGAGGCGGTTATGGCTCTGGATCAGCCTGGCCTTGGGTGCCGCTGAGGAGCGGTTGGGGCTCGGGTTCGAGCTGCTGCGGCTGCGCTGGGACGCGGACTGTGTCGATGAGTGGAGCCGGGGCCTGGAGGCCCAGGCGTTTCAGGCACGCATGGACGCCGAGTTGGAGCGCCTGCTGGAGGACGGCGGTCCGGCGTGAGCGGGCCGCCGGTCGCGTACCTGTGCCATGTCATCGCCGAGGGTGCTGTATACGGATCGGGCGAGATCGTTCCGTTCGTACTCGGCACTCTGCGCACGCGGTCGCAGGACATCGCCCTGATGTGGTTGCGCAAGCAGGCCCTGCGCCTCGCGGACGGGCTGGACCCCGACCCGGCCCGCGCCCCCTGGGCCACCCGCTGCGAGCGGACCCCCGTCCCCGACGCGCCCACCGAGATACGCGTCTGGGCCACCGACCCCGCCGAAGAACACGCCGCACGGGCCCGGCTCGACCACGGGGTCGCCGTCTCCGTCGTCATCCCGGACGGGCCCGACCGCTACACCCTCGCCATCAGCCCCCGCCCCGCCCGGGTGCTGTACATCCGCCCGTACCGCAGCAGGAGATAGCCCGTGCCCCGTACCGGACGCGACCACGTCCACACCGACAAGACCACCGTCATCGCCCGCTACTGCGAGGGCGCCTCCATCAAAGCCCTCGCCGCCGAGTACGGCGTAAGCGACGCCTGGATGAAGAAGCAGCTCACCACCTGGGGGCTCCCCGTACGCGGCGTACGCGAAGCCCGCATCCTCCGCGCCCGATCCAACGACCCGATCACGACCGAACAACAGCCCCCCACCTGCCAGACCTGCGAGGACCTGGTGGCCGCCGAACGCCACGCCCGCGTCGCCTACGACCACTCCGCCGCCACCGACGCCCGCGTCCTCCTCCGACGGCACATGGACACCGACCACCGACCGGAGCGGCGCCCCCAGCCCACCCGGGAGTGACCCCGCCACACTGGCCCCATGACCCACGACCAGCTCCGCCAGGACGCCTTCCGCGCCCTCCTCCACACCCAGCGCGTCTGGGACGCCGGGACGGCCGGACTCCCCGGCTTCGCCCCGGCCGCCGCGCCCGCATCACCGCTTCCCCTCTTCCACCAGTGGTTCACCGAGGCCGTCGCCGCCGGGCAGCCCGAGCCGCACACCATGGCGCTGGCGACCGTGGACGGGGAGGGCGCGCCGGATCTGCGTACGGTGATGCTGCACGACGCCGACGCCGACGGCTGGCACTTCGGCACGCACTCCACCAGTGCGAAGGGGCGGCAGCTCGCCGCCAACCCGGCCGCCGCGCTCGCCTTCTACTGGCACACCCAGGGCCGTCAGATCCGGGTCCGGGGCACGGTGACGGCGGCCGGGGCCGACGCCAGCCGGGCCGATCTGCGGGTGCGGTCGGCGGGGGCGCTGGCCGCCGCGCTCACCGGGCGTCAGAGTGAGCCGCTCAGTTCGGCGGAGGCGCTCGCGCGGGCGTCGGAGGCCGCCTGGGAACGGGCGCGGGACGAGCCCGACGCGCCCGTTCCCAGCTGGACGCTGTATGTGCTCGCCCCGCGTGAGGTGGAGTTCTTCCAGGGCGATGCCCAGCGCCGTCATATCCGGCTGCGGTACCGGCGTACGGAGTCGGGCTGGGCCCGTGGACTGCTCTGGCCTTAGGGCCTGCCGGAAGGATCAGGCCGGATCAGGGAGCGGGGGGCTCCCGGCGCCCCGAGGCCCAGGGCGAGGTGTCTCAGGGCGCCGCCAGCCGGAAGACCGGCACCACCACCCCGCCCGAGCCCTGCTGGAACGCGACCCGCAGCGGCGCGCCGACCGCCAGTCGGCCGCCGCCGGGCCCGTCCCCGTAACCGACGATCTCGGTCATCATGCGCGGCCCCTCCGCCAGGTCCACGACGGCGGGGACGTACGGCACGCGGGAGTCGAAGGGCGGCAGGTCATTGCGGTGGACGATGGACCAGGTGTAGAGCGTGGCGCGGCCGCAGGCGGCCTCCCAGTGGACGTCCTCGCTCCAGCAGTGGGGACAGAACTCGCGCGGGTAGTGGTGGGCCTCGCCGCAGTTCTGGCAGCGGCGGATGAGGAGGGTGCCCTGGGCGGCAGCGTCCCAGTAGGGGCGGGTGAAGTCGTCGATATCGGGGGTGGCCGGGTCAGGGAGCATGGGGGGTGTCCGTTCCCGAGGGGTATGAGCTGACGTATCGTCAGTTGAGCGCAGCCCCGATACCCCCGCAAGAGCCACCGGAACCGGCTGGCGGGATCAGAAGCCTCCCGGCGCGCATCAGGGGCCTCGCCTGGGCCCATGACCCCACCGGCATCAAGGCCCCGCCGGGATCAGGAGCCTCCCGGTTGGATATCGATCCCGCCACGAGCCGCTCGTCATGTACCTGTCCCGGTCTACGCTCACCCGCTATGACTACGGAGGAGCTGCCCGTGTTCGTCATCGGCGCGGGCCCCGGCGGGCTCGCCGTCGCGGCGGCGCTGCGGGAACGCGGGGCGCGCGCGGTCGTCCTGGAGAAGTCCCACGCCGTCGGCGCCTCCTGGCGGGGCCACTACGACCGGCTGCGGCTCCACACCACCCGGCGGCTCTCGGCGCTGCCGGGGCTGCGGATGCCGAGATCGTTCGGGCGCTGGGTGTCCCGCGCGGACGTGGTGCGCTATCTGGAAAAGTACGCGGAGGTCCACCAGCTCGACATCGTGACCGGCGTCGAGGTGGACCGGCTGGAACCGGCCGACGGTGGCGGCTGGCTGCTGCACGCGAGTGGTGGGCGGCGGCTCAGCGGGCGCGCGGTGGTGGTGGCGACCGGGTACAACCACACCCCGCTGATCCCCGGCTGGCCCGGCCGGGAGGGCTGGGGCGGGCGGCTGCTGCACGCGGCGGAGTACCGCTCGCCGTCCCCGTACCGCGACCGTGACGTCCTGGTCGTCGGCACCGGCAACACGGGCGCCGAGATCGCCGTCGACCTCGCCGACGGCGGCGCCGCGCGGGTGCGCCTGGCGGTGCGCACCCCACCGCACATCGTGCGCCGCTCGACCATGGGGTGGCCCGCCCAGCGCACCGGCATCCTGGTGCGCCACCTCCCGGCCCCGGTGGTCGATCTCGGGGCGGCCGGTCTGGCCCGGCTGGCGCTGCCCGATCTGTCGGCCCATGGACTGCCGCGCCCGCCCCGGGGCCTCTACACCCGGGTACGGGAGGGCGCGATCCCGGTGCAGGACGCCGGTCTGGTCGACGCGGTACGCAGGGGACGGGTCCAGCCGGTGGCGGCGGTGGCCTCCTTCGCACCGGACGCGGTGGTCCTGACGGACGGGACGCGGCTGACACCGGACACGGTGATCGCGGCGACGGGATACCGGCGGGGGCTGGAGGGCCTGGTGGGTCATCTGGGGCTGCTGGACGGCCGGGGACGGCCGGTGGTGCGGGGCGGACGGTGTTCACCGAAGGCCCCGGGGGTCTACTTCACCGGGTTCACCAACCCGATCTCGGGCATGCTGCGCGAGCTGGCGCGCGACGCCCCGCGCATCGCGACCGCGCTCACCCGCGAGGGCTGAGGCCGGGTCGCGATGCCCCAGGAAGCAGCCGGGCGGCCAGGCCACGGGTCCGCCGGGCCACCAGACAGCCAGGCGAGCCACCAGACGGACGGGCCACCAGACAGCCAGGCGGGCCACCAGACGGACGGGCCACCAGGCGGGCCACCGGGAACCCCGGCGGGCCGCCGAACGGCCGGAGCCCGGCCGCCGGGCCACCCGGCCGCCACCCCACACCCCGGCCCCCACCCCCGACCCCAACCCGACACCTTCCTGACAGCCCGTCAGATATGTAATCTGACCGAACGTTAAGCCTCAACAGCCAAGGGCGACACACGCACCGGCCCATACACACACTCCACCCAGGAGCGGGGTACAGCCATGCTCGGATCAACCCACGGCACCCTCACCCCCCACCCCCACGCCCGCGCCATCGCCTGCGGCGGCGAACCCCACCACATCACCCTCCCCCGCCCCACCGCCCCGGGCGACACGGACGTCAGCGGCCGCCCCCTGCACGCCCCCGTCCCCGAGCTGGACCGCTTCTTCCGGCCGCGCGCCCTCGCCGTCGTCGGCGCCTCCGACACCGAGGGGCGGCCCAACACCGGGGTGACCCGCCAGCTCATCTCCTGGGCCGAGCGGGTCGGCGCGCGTCTCCACCCCGTCCACCCGGCCCGGGAGACCGTGTTCGGGCGGCGCTGTGTCCCCTCGGTGGCCCAGTTACCCGAGCGGGTGGACCTCGCTGTACTCCTGGTGAAGGACCCGCTGCCGCTGGTCGGTGAACTGGCCGAGGCGAAGATCCGGTTCGCGGTCGCCTTCGCCTCCGGCTACGCGGAGACCGGCCCGGAGGGCGCCGCCGCCCAGGAGCGGCTGGCCGCCGCCGTACGACGGGCCGGGATCCGGCTGCTGGGGCCGAACACCAACCTCAACGCCTTCGAACAGTTCCGCGACGACCTCGACGGGCCCGCCATCGCGCTGATCACCCAGTCCGGCCACCAGGGACGGCCCCTGTTCACCCTCCAGGAGCTGGGCATCCGGCTCTCGCACTGGGCGCCCACCGGCAACGAGGCCGATCTGGAGAGCGCCGACTTCCTCGCGTACTTCGCCGAACGCGCCGAGACCGGCGCCATCGCCTGCTATCTGGAGGGGCTCAAGGACGGGCGCTCCTTCCTCCTCGCCGCCGACCGCGCCGCCCGGCGCGGGGTGCCGGTGGTCGCGGTCAAGGTCGGGCGGACCGAGGCGGGGGCGCGGACGGCGGCCTCCCACACCGGCAAGCTGACCGGCGCCGACCAGGTGGTGGACGCGGCGATGCGCCAGTACGGGGTGATCCGCGTCGACGCCCTCGACCAGCTCCAGGACACCGCCGCCCTGCTCGCCCGCGCCCGGCCGCCGCGCGCGGACGGGGTCGCCGTGTACTCCATCTCCGGCGGTACGGGGGCCCACTTCGCCGATCTCGCGACGGCGGCCGGACTCCGGCTGCCCACCCTCTCCGACGCCCGCCAGAGCGAACTCCACCAGTGGATACCGCGGGACCTCCAGGTGGCGAACCCGGTCGACAACGGCGGCCACCCGGTCGGCGACTGGCGCGGCCGGAAGATCATCGACTCGCTGCTGGCCGACCCGGAGGTGGGGGTCCTGGTCTGCCCGATCACCGGACCGTTCCCGCCGATGAGCGACCGGCTGGCGCGGGACCTGGTGGCGGCGGCGGAGACGACCGACAAACAGATCTGCGTGGTGTGGGGATCACCGGTCGGTACGGAGCCGGCCTACCGGGAGGTGCTGCTGGGCTCCTCGCGGGTGGCCACCTTCCGTACGTTCGGCAACTGCGTCGGCGCGATCCGCTCCTATCTGGACCACCACCGCTTCACCCACCGCTACCGCTCCCCCTTCGACGATGCCCCGCGCACCCCGTCCCCCTCCCTGCGCAAGGCCCGCGCCCTGCTCCGGCCGGGGCAGCGGCTGAGTGAACACGGCGCGAAACAGCTGCTGCGCGCCTACGGCATCCGGGTCCCGCGCGAGCAGCTCGTCACCAGCGCGGCGGCGGCGTGCCGGGCGGCGGCGCAGATCGGCTACCCGGTGGTGATGAAGGCGTCGGCCCCCGCCCTGCCGCACAAGACGGAACTGGGCCTGGTCCGTCTCGGACTGACCTCCGCCAGCCAGGTGCGGGACGCGTACCGCGATCTGACGGAGATCGCCCGGGTGGAGGAGATCGACCTGGACGGGGTGCTGGTCTGCCAGATGGTGGAGCGGGGGGTGGAGATGGTGGTGGGGGTGAGCCAGGACCCGCTCTTCGGGCCGACGGTCACGGTCGGCCTCGGCGGAGTGCTGGTGGAGGTGCTCGGGGACACGGCGGTACGGGTGCCACCGTTCGGCGACGACGAGGCCCGGGCGATGCTCCGCGAACTGCGCGGACACGCCCTGCTCGGCGGGGTGCGCGGCGGGCCCCCGGTGGACGTGGACGGCCTGGTGGAGGTGGTGTTACGGGTCCAGCGGATGGCGCTGGAACTCAGCGGGGACCTCGCCGAACTGGACATCAACCCCCTGATGGTCCTCCCCCGTGGCCAGGGCGCGGTGGCCCTGGACGCCCTGGCGGTGTGCCGATGACCGCCACTCCACCCGACAACCCCGCCACTCCACCCGACAACCCGGACACTCCACCTGAGAACTCCACCACTCCACCCGACAACCCGGACACCCCCACCAACCTCACGCACCAGACCACCACCCCCACCAACACGGACCCGCACCCCACCGACGTGACCCCCCACCCCCCCGAACTCCTGCACCACCTCACCCACAACATCCGCTGGATCACCCTCAACCGCCCCTCCTCCCTCAACGCCCTCGCCCCCCGCAACCGCGACGCGCTGATCGCCCTCCTCCATGACTCCTCCGCCGATCCGGCCGTCCGCGCGGTGGTCCTCACCGGCAGCGGCCGGGCCTTCTGCGCGGGCGCCGACCTCCGCGACAGCTCGGCCACCGGACCGCTGCCGCCCGGACATGTGGGCCGGATGATCCGCCGGGGCGCCCAGCCCCTGATCTCCGCCGTACTCGACTGCGAGAAGCCGGTGATCGCGGCGGTCAACGGCACGGCGGCGGGCATCGGCGCCCATCTGGCGCTCGCCTGCGATCTGATCCTGGCCGCCGAGACGGCCGACTTCATCGAGATCTTCGTCCGGCGGGGGCTGGTCCCCGACGGCGGCGGCGCCCATCTGCTGACCCGGATCGTCGGCCCGGCCCGCGCCCGGGAGCTGCTGTTCTTCGGCGACCGGCTGCCCGCCCGGGAGGCGGAGCGCCTCGGCCTGATCAACCGGGCGGTCCCGCCCGGTGAGCTGGAGCCGCTGGCCCGCGCCTGGGCCGGCCGCCTGGCCCAGGGCCCGACCCGCACGCTCGCGCTGACCAAGGAGCTGGTGCGCACGGCCCTGGACGACGATCTCGCCGCGTCCTTCCGGGCCGAGGCGGTGGCGCAGGAGCTGAATATGACGACACGGGACGCGGCGGAGGGCATCGCCGCGTTCGCGGAACGCAGGGAGCCGCGCTTCGAGGGGCGCTAGGCCCGTGCCGAGGAGCGCCGGGACCGTGCCCAGGGCCACCAGGACCGTACCGAGGAGCACCGGGACTGCACCGAGGGCCGCTAGGACCGTGCCCAGGGCCGCCGGGACTCCGCCCAGGGCCGCCGGGACGCTTCCGAGCGCCGCCGGGACTTCATATCTGACGCACCATCAGATTCAATGAGCTTCATGATGGGTCACGCCGCCATGGCCACGACGGTCGTCCGCCACTTCCGCGACCGTCCCCCCTGCACCCCGGCCCGCTTCCGCCAGGTCCTCGGCCACTTCGCGACGGGTGTCACCGTGATCACCACCCGGGACGCGGACGGCCCGGCGGGCTTCGCCTGCCAGTCCTTCTCCGCGCTGTCCCTGACCCCGCCCCTGGTGGTCTTCCTGGTCGGACGGGCGTCCACGACCTGGCCGAGGATCGAGCGTACGGGGGTGTTCTGCGTCAGCGTCCTCGGCGCCGGACAGGAGGAACTCTGCCGGTCGTTCGCGGTGAGCGGCGGCGACAAGTTCACCGGCGTCCCGCACCGCCCGGCCCCGGCGACCGGAGCGCCCGTCCTCGCGGGCGCGGTGGCCTGGATCGACTGCCGGGTCCAGGAGGTCCACGAGGGCGGCGACCATCTGATCGTGGTGGGCCGGGTCGAGGCCCTCGCCGCCGCACCGGACCTCCCGGACCCCCCGGACCCGCTGCTCTTCCACCGGGGCCGCTTCCGCCGTCTGGGGCCCTGACGGAGACCACCGCGCACGCCGCACCGGGCGGGCCGACCCCCCTCGGGGAAAGGCCCGGCGTCGGTAGCCTCACCCCATGGGGGCTCTTCCACACCGTGCGCGCGTCCGGCGGCTACCACGGACTCTGGTCATCACCGTTCTCGTCGGCCTCTGCGCCGCCGCGTGCACGACCGGCGGCCGGGACGGGCCCGCCGGGTCCCCGTCGGCCTCCGCCGACCGCCAGAGCGTCGGACAGCGGCTGGCGTCTCAGTCCCTGCGGCTGGCGGAGAAGGACGCCCGGCTGTCCGTGGCGCTGGCTCTGGAGGCCGCCGGACTGGCGCACACACCCGATGTGGCCGCCGCCCTCAGCCGTCTCCGGAGTCCCCACCCGGTCTCCCAGCTGAAGCGCGAGGGCGCCCCGGTACGGGCCATGAGCTTCAGCGGGGAGGGCAGATTCCTCCTCGCCGGTGACGCCGGCGGCCAGGTGCGGGTCTGGGACGTCTACAGCGGCCGCACCCGCCTGACCGGACGGGTGCGGGGCGCGGTGACCGAGGCGGCGCTGAGCTACGGCGGCGATCTCGCGGCGGCGCGGGGAGCCCGGGGCGGGCTCACGGTGTGGAACGTCAGGACCGGGAAGACCGTCCGTACGTTCGCGGATGCCCCCGGCGGCGCCCAGGGACTCACCTTCGTCCCCGCCGAACAGGAACGGCTGGCCTTCGGCGGCCGTGGCGGCACCGTCGAGGTGCGGGATGTCCGGTCCTGGAACCGTGAGACGACCATCCGTCCGGCCGGCGGCAGCGCCGCCCTCACCTGGTTCCTCGACGGAGGGAAGGAGGGAACGGTCCTCAGCTCGCTCTCCACCCGGGGAACCCTGGAGGCGTGGAGCCTGGACGGGGGCAGACGCCTCGGCGCCGCCCGCGTGCCCGGGCCGGGCGCCGCCGCCGGACCGTATGTCCTGGACTCCCGCACCGATGACCATGGCGTGCTCTCCCTCTCCAGCACCACCTGGACCGTGTCCCTGCGGACCCTGCTCGACAGCGACCGGTCCGGCTCGGTCTTCCGGCGTCTCCCCCGGGATATCTCCCGGCCCGTCACCCTGACCAGCCGTCTGATGGGCACGGACCCGGCGGGCGGCAGCGTGCTGCTGTGGGAGATGGAGGACCCGCTCCCGCACCGCCGGTTCTCCCCGGGCGCGGAGATCGCCCTCCCGACGCGTCCCGGCCGGATCACGGCCCTCACCGGCTACGACCAGCCGACCGGCATGGTCGGCCAGGGCGCACCCACCAAGCGGCTGCCGGTCGCCGTGGGAACCGAGGACGGATCGGTCACGTTCTGGGATCTGGCGGAGGGACCCGAGGTCGGGGAGACCGAGAAGGCGGTCAAGGAAGAGCTCTTCCAGCTCTGTTCCGGGACACCCCTGATCCTCACCCCGGCGGAATGGCGCAAGCTGATCCCGGAGTTGCCCTACGCCCCCGCCTGCGTCAGAACCATGAAAGAGCGCGGCACGGCCGGCCACGACTGAACCCGATGAGCGAGGAAGAACCCATGGCCCTGCGCCGTATGACCGACAGCATCCGCCGGCGCTGGACGACGGCCCGGCCCGGGCGGGCCCGCCTGAGACAGGAAGGCCCCAGCAAGCGGGTCCAGGCGTGGATCGTCGTCATCAGCGTCGTCAGTGTGCCCCTGGCCGTCTGGTCCCTCGCCCAGGGAGCGGACGAGAACGAGAAGGACGAGTTCAGCGTCATCGAACTGTCCGCCGGATCCTCGCGCGCCATCACGACGAAGACGCTGTCCGCGTCCACCGGCAGACAGCACACGGGCACGACGCACGCCACGGTCCTGGTGCTGCGGATGGCGAACAACACGGACGACCTCAAGGTGTTCCGGAAGATCAAGGTGACCACGAGGAGCTTCACCGAAGTGACGGACTGCGTCACCGACACCGGTGGCGATGTGCCGATCACCAAGGGATACGGGATGGATCTGCCGGCCCAGGGCAAGAGCACGCAGAAGCGGATCTCCTACCAGATGCAGCCCCGCCAGGCCGAAGGCATGACGATCACCCTGGGACCACGGACCGGGAAGCGGGGGATCTACGAACTGGAGGTCTCCCTCCATGACGGAAGCGGGTACCAGAGGGCGGGCACGGTGCTGGCCCTCTCCGATCCGGGGCTGAGGGATCTCTACCCGCTGGATGTCGACGCTCTGCCGATATCCAGCTTCCCGAACGCGGACTGCGTCCGGAAGCTGACCGAGCGGACGAAGGAACTCATCGACGCCACATCCCCCGCCCCCGCGGGCCTGCGGGAGCTGCACCAGGGCCTGACCGTGACCCTCAAGGAACTCGGGGGCGCGCCCTGACTGTTCCGTACGGGCCCCTGCGGGGCGCGGCGGCCCACGTGCCGCACCCCGCGCCTGGGTCAGCGATGTCCCGCCGCCGACGTCCCGTCAGCCGACCCGCGCCTCACGCCACATGCCCCACAGCACCGGCCCGCCACCCGGCAGTTCCATGGTCGTGCGCACGGTGAAGCCGAAGTGCTCGTAGACCGGGATGTTGGACTCCTTGGAGGACTCCAGGTAGATCGGCCGGCCCGCCGCGTCCGCCCGCGCCAGACCGGAGCGGAGGAGGGCACTGCCCTGGCCCTGGCCCTGGACGGCCGGGTCGGCGCCGATCAGGGCGAGGGACCAGTGGGGCTCCTCGGGGGTGTGCGCGATGGCGGTCTGGACGGCGTCGCGGAAGAGTCCGGCGCGGTCGCCGAGGATGCCGAGGAGTTCCTGGATGGTGTCGCCGTCGGGGACGGCCTTCTCCTGGGCCTCGGTCGGCACCCAGAAGGCCGCCGCGCCGCTGGTGCGCTCGCACAGCCCGTTGCCGAGGTACTGGCGGGTGAAGATCGTGGTGAAGTAGCGGCCCAGTTCCGCCGCGCGCGTGGCCGCGTCGGGGAAGAACCAGCGCATCATCGGATCGTCGTCGAAGGCGCGCGCCAGGGAGCGGCTGATCAGTTCGGCATCATCGATCGTGGCCGTTTCCGGCGTGTTCGTCATAGCCATGGGCACATTCTGCATCCGGCTGTTTCCGCTGGTGAGGCGGGGGTGTTCGACGTCGCGCCACCCTCGTACGGTACGGAGGAACCGCGGCGCCCTGGCCGAAAACAGCCCCACCCGGGCACGCCACCGGAGCCCGGGAACACCGCCGGAGCCCGGGCACGCCACCGGCCCTCAGCGGAACGTCAGCACCCCCCGCGCCAGCCGCCCCTGCTCCGCCTCCGCCACCAGCGCCCCGAACTCCTCCACCGGCCGCACCCGCGTCACCAGTTCGTCCAGGAGCAGTTCGCCCCGCCCGTACAGACCGGCGTAGAGCGGGATGTCCCGCTGGGGCCGTGCGGACCCGTAGCGGCACCCCAGGATCGCCTGGTCGAGGAAGAGGGCGAAGGGCGGGAAGGATGCCTCCGCCTCCGGACGGACCATCCCCAGCAGCACCAGCTGTCCCGCCCGGTCCAGCAGGCCCACCGCCTCCCGTACCAGCTCCGCGCGGCCCACACACTCGAAGACATGGTCGGCGCCGGTCGGCAGCACCCCCCGTACACCGTCACCGTCGCCGTCGCCGTCCAGCGAGCCGAGGAAGTGGGTCGCGCCGAAGCGGCGGGCCAGCGGCTCCTTCCCCGGCTCGGTGTCGACGGCGACGATCGGCGCGGCGCCCGCCAGCCGGGCGCCCTGGATGACATTGAGGCCGATGCCCCCGGCGCCGATCACGACCACGCTCTCCCCGCGCCCCACCCGGGCCCGGTTCAGCACCGCGCCGACGCCGGTCAGGACGGCGCAGCCGATCAACGCGGCCGAGGTCAGGGGGAGTTCGGGGGGCACGGGCACGGCCTGGACCGCCTTCACCACCGTACGTTCGGCGAAGACGGAGGTGGCCGCGAACTGGTACAGGGGTGCGCCGCGCCGGGTGAAGGGGCGGCCGGGGCGGCCGATCGCGGCGCGGCACAGGGTGGGCCGGCCCGTACCGCACTCGGGGCAGGCGCCGCAGCTCGCCAGCGTCGAGAGCACGACACGGTCCCCGGCGGCGAGGTGCCCGACACCCGCGCCGACGGCCGCGACCACGCCCGCGCCCTCATGGCCCAGGACGACCGGCACCGGGAACGGGATCGTGCCGCCGACCACCGCGAGATCGCTGTGGCAGAGCCCGGCGGCGGCGATCTCCACCAGCACCTCGCCGGGGCCGGGGTCGCGCACCTCCAGGTCGTCCACGAGGTCCGCGCCACGGCCGTCGAAGACCACACCCCTCATGACCGCTCCCTGGGCAGGCCGAGCACCCGCTCGGCGATGATGTTCCGCTGGATCTCGTCCGAGCCGCCGTAGACGGTGTCGGCCCGGCTGAAGAGGAAGAGCCGCTGGCCGGGATCGAGCCCGTAGCGGCCGTCCCAGACGCCGGGGCCGGTCGCCGCGCCCGGACCGCGTACCGCCAGCGCCAGCTCACCCAGCCGCTGGTGCCAGCCGCCCCAGAGCAGCTTGGCGACGCTCGGCGCACCGGGATCCGGTGCCCTGGAGGGTGCGCCGGGATCCGGTGCGCCCGCCAGGGCCCGCAGCGCGGTCCAGCGCATCACCCGCAGCTCGGCCCACTGCCGTATCAGCCGCTCCCGGATCACGGGGTCCTCCGCCGTCCCCTCCCGTACGGCGGTACGGAGGACATCGGCCAGCTCGCTCTCGAACCCGATCTGCTGGGCGAGGACGGCCACCCCGCGCTCGGCGGCGAGCAGGCTCATGGCGACCCGCCAGCCGTGGCCCTCACCGCCGACGACATGGGCGGCGCGGGCGCCGTCGAAGAAGACCTCGTTGAACTCGCTGGTCCCGGTCAGCTGCCGGATCGGCCGGACCTCCACGCCCGGCTGGTCCATGGCGACCAGCAGAAAGGAGAGCCCGTGGTGGCGGGCGGCGGCGGGGTCGGTGCGGGCCAGGACAAAACACCAGTCGGCCTCGCGCGCCAGGGAGGTCCAGACCTTCTGGCCGGTGACGCGGTAGCCCGTACCGTCCCGTACGGCGGAGGTCCGCACGGCGGCCAGATCCGAACCGGCGTCCGGCTCGCTGTACCCCTGGCACCACAGCTCCCCGCCCCGGGCGATGGCGGGCAGGAACCGCCGCTTCTGCTCCTCGTCGCCGAAGGCGACCAGGGTGGGACCGAGCAGGTTCTCGCCCATATGCCCGATCCGGAGCGGGGCGCGCGCCCGCGCGTACTCCTCCGCCCACACCACCCGCTGGGCCGGGGAGGCGGTCCGGTTGCCATGGCCGCCCTCGGCCCAGCCCAGCCCGATCCATCCGGCGCGCCCCAGCTCCCGCTCCCAGGCCCGCCGGGCCGCCCACCCCTGGTGGATCTCCCCGGCCCCGCCGTCCAGCCCCGCGTACTCCCCCCGGACCCGCTCCTCAAGCCAGCCACGGGCCTCGGCCCGGAACGCCGGATCGTCCTCCATGACCCACTCCTCCCTGCTCACTCCCGCGGAAGCACTACTGGTTCGGCCGCTCCCCGGCCGCCGCCGCCCGCGCCATCTCGGTGAGCCGCTCCAGCAGGGGCATCGGGTCCACCCCGACGGTGCCGGGCAGCAGATCGGCGACGCGTTCGGGGGTCCAGGGACCGTCGGCGTGGACCGCGCGCAGCTCACGGGGCTGCGCCCAGACGGCGATCTTGGGACCGGCGACGGTGTAGACCTGCCCGGTGATCGCGCGGGCCCGGTCGGAGAGGAGGTAGACGACGAAGGCGGCCACGTCCTCGGGGTCGCCGATCTCCGACAGCTCCATCGGCACGCCCGCGGACATCCGGGTGCGGGCGACGGGGGCGACGGCGTTGGCGGTCACCCCGTACTTGTGCAGCCCGAGGGCGGCGCTGCGGACCAGGGAGATGATCCCGCCCTTGGCGGCGGAGTAGTTGGCCTGGGCGGCCGAGCCCTGGTGGTTGCCGCTGGTGAAGCCGATGAGGGTGCCGGAGCGCTGGGCGCGCATCACGGCGGAGGCGGCGCGGAAGACGGTGAAGGTGCCTTTGAGGTGGGTGGCGACGACGGGGTCCCACTCCTCCTCGGTCATATTGAAGAGCATGCGTTCGCGCAGGATCCCGGCGACGCAGACGGCGCCGTCCAGCCGTCCGTACGTCCGGACGGCGGTGTCGACCACGCGCCGCCCGCCCGCCATGGTCGCGATGTCGTCGGCGACGGCGGTGGCCGCGCCCCCGGCGGCCTCGATCTCCGCCACGACCCCGGCCGCGACGTCGGAGCGGGGTTCGGCGCCGTCGACACGGACGCCGTGGTCGTTGACGACGACCCGCGCTCCCTCCGCCGCCGCGGCCAGGGCGATGGCACGGCCGATGCCGCGCCCGGCACCGGTGACCGCGATGACCTTGTCGGACAGGAAGTTCCCCACACCGGCCCCTTCCCCAACTATCTGACGGATCGTTAGATTCTGGTTCCAGCGGCGAGCCCGGCACAAGACCCCGGCACCAGACCTCAGCGGGAGAACCGGCGACAGGAGGCCGAACCGATGGCGCTGCCAGCGGAGTTCCACGAGATCGCCCGACAGGTCAACAACTGGGGCCGCTGGGGCGCTGACGACGAGATCGGCACCCTCAACCTGGTCACCGACAGCGTGGTGCGCGCGGCGGCGGCCACCGTCCGCACCGGCCGGCGCGTCCCGCTCGCGCTCCCCCTGCGCCGCGACGGCCTCCAGACCGGCCTCGCGGCGGGCCGTATCGACCCCCAGCACGCCATGATCCAGCTCAACCAGGAACTCTTCGGCCCCGGCGGAGTGGCCCTCAACGACGACATCGTCACCCTCGGCCTCCAGGCGGGCACCCACTGGGACGCCCTCCCCCATGTCACCCACACCGGCCACCTCTACAACGGCCGCCCCGCCACCACCGTGACCGCCCACGCCGGGGCCGCCTTCAGCGGCATCGGGACCGTGGGCGCACTGGTCTCCCGCGGAGTCCTCCTGGACGTCGCCGGAGCCCGGGGCGTCCCCGCCCTCGCGCCGGGGCACGCGGTGGGCCCGGCCGACCTCGACGCGGCGGCCGAGTTCGGCCGGATCACCCTCGCACCCGGCGACATCGCCCTCGTACGCACCGGCCAGATGCGCCACGCGCTCGCCGGAGACAGACAGGCGTACGGCTTCCCCTCCCCCGGCCTCTCCCTCCACACCCCACGCTGGTTCCACACCCACGACGTGGCGGCGGTCGCCACGGACACCTTCCCCTTCGAGATCGTCCCCCCGGAGATCGACGGCCTCTGGCTCCCCGTCCACGCCCTCCACCTGGTGGAAATGGGCCTGCTCCAGGGCCAGAACTGGAACCTGGAGGAACTGGCGTCCGCCTGCGCGGAGGAACGCCGCTACACCTTCCTGCTCACCGCGACACCGGAACCGTTCACGGGCGCGACGGGCGCACCAGTGGCCCCGGTCGCGGTCCTGTAGCCCCCACCCCGCCCCAGCCCCCCAACCGGCTGAGTCCCCCGCTGCCCACCCACCCCGCACACCGGCCCGCCGCCCTGCCCGCCAGCGGACCGGCTTCGCCCGTCCACCGCGATCAGACCAGCTCAGCCCCCGACGCGAGCGGAGGCGCTCACGCCACCTCACACAGCACGCCCCGGCGCGGCCATGCCCCCCGGGGGTCAGGCACCCGACGTTGACGCCAGCGCGTCTTGCCGCGCCGCCGGAACTCGGAAATCATGCTCTGCGGCTGGGCCGACGGCAGTTGAGGGGGAGTTCGAGGATGTCGACACCGCCGCGAAGCGACATCGGCACCCGGATCGCCGAGGCACTCTCCTCCCAAGCCCTCAACGCCCTGATCGGCATCGCCGGTATCGCCATCCCCGCCATCGCCTGGTCGATGCAACAGACACACCTCACGAACATCGTGCTGATCATCGAGACGGTTCTCCTGCTGCTCATGATCGCGAACCACATGTGGTTACGCCGGATCTACATCCAGCTGCGCCGCGCCAACGACCGGGACATGGCCGACGCTCCCTACTTCGCCATCATCCGGACCCAACTGGAACGGGACCTGATCGCCGACTTCGGCGAGATCGCCGATGGGCACCTCCAGGTGTACTCCTCCGAGGTGCCACGCCTGAGCGTCATGCTCTTCCGGGTCCTCATCGAGTCCGGCTCCCAGCCGCAGCGAGTGCTGGCGGCGGACCTGACCACGAACCCGAACCTGCTGACCGCGCGCCGCGAGTACCTCGCCGCCAACCGTCAGCTGATCGAGGCGGGCGGGACCATTCAGCGCCTGTTCATCTGCTGGACGGACGACCTGACCGAGCCGGACTTCGCCCGCTCCCTGCTGGAGCTCGTCGACCACCATCGCTCACTGGGCGTGCAGTGCGCGCTCGCCGTCCGTGACCGGCTCCGTGCCGATCAGGCGATCGACTTCGTGGTGGTCTCCAAGGCCGCCGTCCTGGTCGAAGAGGAACAAGGCGACGCCGAATACCTCCGCGGCCGCTCCAGCGTCTACTTCAAGAGCGTCGAGCGCTGGGCCGGACGGTTCGAGTCCATCTGGGGCCATGGCTCGGCCTCCGCACCGGTCGCCCTGAGCTCCTACGAGGCCAGGGTGCGCCCGATGCTCGCTGCCGGGACCTGGAGCGAGGAAGCGGTACGCGCCACGGTCGGCGGGCTGTGACGAGCGCTGCCGGGACCGACCACTCCGGGCGGCGCACGGCCTGCGGCATACACTGGCGTGACCAGGCTGGGCCCGGTTGGGAGAGCCGGTAGGACGACGGACGGAACACGATGGCTCTCTCCCTCATCAAGACGCACGGCAGCCTGAACGACATCTTCGTCATCGACGGTGCCCCCACCGACCACTTCGCCGAGGCGGACGTCGCGCGCGCCGTACAGCTGCTGTGCGACCGCCGCCGCGGGCTGGGCGGAGACGGCGTGTACTTCATCGCCGACAACGGCGACGGCAGCGCACAGGCCTTCTTCTACAACCCCGACGGCTCCGCGTCGCTGCTGTGCGGCAACGGCATGCGTGGCGCCGGGCGTCTGCTGCTGGACCGCTACCAGGCCGATTCGGTCGTCCTCCACACCGGCCCGTACTCCTTCACCGTGCGCGCCGCGCAGACCACCCCGCACGGTGTACGGCAGGTCTCCGTCGAGCTGCCCCCGGTCGATTTCGCCCCCGATGAGCGGATCGTCGCCGACGCCGACGGACCCTTCGTCGATCAGGTACTGCCCGCCTACCACGTCTCCCGGCACGTGACGGCGCTCGCCGTCCCGAACTCGCACCTGATCACCGTGCTCGATGACGCCTACAACGAGGCCGAGCTCGTGGCCACGGGCAGCCGGGTCGCCGCCACCCACTCCAGCTTCCCGATCGGCGCGAACGTCTCCTTCGTGAAGCCGCTCGCCGAGAACACGGTGTTCATCCGCACCTTCGAGCGGGGCGCCGGTCTCACCCCCTCGTGCGGATCCGGCGTCGCCGCCTCCCGCGCGGTGCTCTCCCGTCTGGGCCGTACGGAACCGGAGCAGCCCGTCGTGGTCCGCAACCCCGGAGGCGTGGCCCGCAGCTGGATGCAGACCAGCGGAGCCCAGTGGCAGCCGATCCTGGAAGGCAACGCCACCAAGGTCTACGCCGCCGAGCTCGATCCGGCCGTGCTGCTCGGCGATGGTCCCGTCGAGTTCCAGGGCGCTGCCTTCGTCGACGAGGTCGATGCGTTCGCCGCCCTGAACGACGAGAATCTCAAGGTGCTGCGGGAAGCCGGGATCCAGATGACCATGCAGAGCCCCGGCGCCGTCTGATCGTCTCCGCGCCGGGCGGCGACGTCAGCGTCCCGCCCGGCGGATCAGAGACCACAGGAGGCGACGTTGGCCATCTGCCTGGGCGTCATCGCGGCCGGTATCGCCCTACGCCAGGTGGACCGGTGGTGGTTCAGCCCCCGCCGCCGCCCGGTAGCCACCCTGCGCGATATCAGGGCGCTGCAACGCGAGCGTGCCAACGACGTCACCCCGGCCGTGCTGCTGCTCGGTCACTGGGTGGAGTGGGCCGGCTGGTGTCTCGTCGCCGCCCAGGCCGGTCCGGTCGGCTGGGTCGCCGGGGCCGTCGCCGGGGCGGTCACGATGCGGCGGCTCCAGGAGGTCAGCCACTTCGCCGCGCACGGGGTTCTGACGCGCACCCGGCGGGCCGGAACCGTGCTCGCCGAGGCCGCCGTCCATCTTCCGCTGGGCTTCGTGCCGGTTGCCGTCCGCCGCAGGCGCCACGTTCGTGAGCACCACCCCAACGCCACCGTCCCCGGGACCGACCCCAACCTCCGGGAGCTGCACGCGGCGGGGCTGTGCGCCGGGGTCGGCGGGAGGCGCTTCGTCGGCGCTCTCGTCTTTCCGCTCACCCTCGGCGGCGTCCTGGCGACCGTGGGCGGGATCGGCGACAACCTGCGCCACGGCCGGGCCCGTTGGGGGCGGCTGGCCGCGCTCGCCGCCGTTCCGGTCGTCGTCGCCGTGTTCCTGGGGTGGCAGGCGGCGCTGTTCGCCGTCGTCCTCCCCCGTCTGCTGCTGTATCCACAGCTCGCCTGGATGTCCCTGCTCGTCGAGCACCGCTGGTGGGACGCCGAGCGGGTCACCGGGCCGCCGGGCGTCGTCGAGGCCGGGCGCTGTCTGCGCCTGTACCCGCGCCATCCGGCCCTCGCCCTGCTCGCCCGCTCCACCTGGCTCCCGTACGGGGACCTTTACCACTACGCGCACTCCGCCCACCCCGCCGTGCGCTGGAACTATCTGCCCGCTCTGGAACGCGGCGCCGTCGGGGTCCCGGCGTACACCCCGGACGCCCTGCTGCTGGGAGACGACTCCGTCGCCCGGCGGCATCTGCGGGCGCTGACCGCCGCGCCGGAGGCTGAGCGAGCCACCCGTACGGGTGGCCTCTGATGTGCCGTGACGACCCGCTGGTGGTGGGCCGGCCGTCATGATGCCGTTCCGAGGCGACTGCCCCACCCCACACGACAAAAGCACCCCACCCGCCGACAGGGGGCTGTCGGCACATGGGGCGCACAGGAACACCGGCGAGGAACCACGGGCGCGCGCGGCTGCCACGACGGGGTGGGGCTCAGCGGACGCCCGACCCCGTCGCCAGCCGCCGGTAGGCCCGCTCCGGGGCGCCTCGGTCGACCTCGCACCAGATGGACTTGCCGCCCGCCTCGGGGCGCCAGCCCCAGCGGTCGGCGAGGCCGTCGACGAGTTCGAGGCCGCGTCCGTTGGTGTCGTCGCCGTGGGCGTGGCGGGGGCGGGGGGGGTGGGCGCACTGGTCGGCGACTTCCACCCGTACGGTGCCCGCTTCCACGGGGCCCGCGCCGAAGACCATCCGGAGCTCGGCGGGGCAGCCGGTGTGGACGACGGCATTGGTGACCAGCTCGGAGATGAGCAGGATCAGGGTCTCGGCGAGGGGCTCGTCACTCCTTATCCCGGAGCGCAGCAGCCGGGAGCGGGCCCATCTGCGGGCGCGTCCCACCTCCGCCGGGTCGGGTCCGACCTCCAACTGAACCTGGAGCACCTGCACCGCTCACACCATCCGAACCGGCGGACACTTCGCCTCGCGCCTCGACTGGGTCATCGACCTCGACCTCGTCACTGAACGTGACTTCCTTACGGGACAGCATGGTTGACGTACAGTCACCGCAACAAGCGCTTCGGGCATATTCCAGCGCGAAGGAGTACTCATGGTGCATACTGTGCGACGCACGTCGCGGGGAGTCGAACAGAGGCTCGTAGCCCTTGTGGCCAGGGAACTCATCACGACTCGCATCTCACGGAGAGTACCGGAGGCTAGCCCTCCGCACGGGCTCTGACGGATGTCCCCAGGACACAACCCGATATCGACTCTCCGTGACAAGAACGCCAGTGTCATAGTTGCCGAACGACACGGAGCGCTTCCGCGAGTATTTCCTCCGCCTCCACCGCCGTGGGCCGCAGCCGGGCCCGGACCCAGGCGCGTTTCAGATGCGGATGGACCTCGGCCTCCCAGGTGAACCCCATGCCGCCGTGAATCTGGAGACAGTCGCGCGCGTTGCCGACGGCGGCCTCGTCGGCGAGCAGGCGGGCCCCGGCGATCTCGGCACGGCCGCCGGTGACGGCGGCCCCGTGGACGGCGGCGCGGGCGGTCTCCGTCCGTACCAGCATCTCCGCGCACAGATGCTTGACCGCCTGGAAGGAGCCGATGGGCCGGCCGAACTGCTCGCGCTCCCGGGCGTGGCGCACGGCCATCTCGGTGGTGCGGGCCGCGCTGCCGAGCTGTTCGGCGGCGGTGAGCAGGGCGGCGTACGCATCGAAGGGGGCTCGGGGCGCTCCGGCCGGCAGCCGGTGGAGCGGGGTCAGCGGGTCCACCGAGCGCAGCGCCACCGCGCCCGGTACCGCGCGCGTCGCCGAACGGGCCGCCATCCCGTCCGCCACCGCGCCCGGCACACCCTCCGCCGCCCTGCCGCCCGCCCCCGCGCCGTCCCCGCCCGCCCCCGCCGCCGGGCCGTCCTCCCTCAGCACCGCGTCCGACTCCGCCAGCCAGGGCACCAGGTCCCCGTCCACCCGGGTCACCACCCGTTCCCCGGTCGCCGCGCCCACCACCACGCCCGCCGCGAGATGGGTGGCGATCAGCGGGCCCGGCAGCAGCGCCCGCCCCACCTCCTCGAAGACGACGACGGCCGCGACCGGCCCGAGTCCCACCCCGCCACGCTCGGACGGCAGCCGGAGCGCGAAGAGCCCGGCCCGGCCGAGGGCGCGCCACAGTCCCCGGTCCAGCCGTGACGGGCCCGGCGCGTCGAGCGCCGCCCGCAGGGCCTCGGGCGGCCACAGGCGCGCCAGCAGCTCACGGGTGGCCCGCTGAAGCGCCCGTTCGTCCTCACCCAGCCGGAAGTCCATCTCAGTCCCGCCTCTCCTTCGGCAGTCCCAGCACCCGCTCGGCGATGATGTTCCGCTGGATCTGGCTGGTGCCCGCCGCGATCGTGTACGCGAGCGAGGAGAGCCGCTCCAGGGTCCACTCCCGGCCCAGGTCGAGCGCGTCGTCGCCGAGGATCTCGGCGGCCGTGTCGTACAGCTCCTGGCGGGCGTGGGAGTAGCGCAGCTTGAAGACCGAGCCGCCGGAGGCGGGGACCGCGCCGGTGGCGTCGGCCGCGCTGACGTTCGCCTGGACCAGGCGCCACAGGGCGGTGAGTTCGGCGTGCAGCCGGCCGAGGGCGCGCCGTATGGACGGGTCCTCCCAGCGCCCGTTGTCCTGCGCGGCGCGCGCCAGCTCGCCCAGGGTGCGGCGGCAGGCGATGACCTCGCCCGCGAAGGCGGTGCCGCGTTCGAAGGAGAGCGTGACCAGGGTGACGCGCCAGCCGTCGTTCTCGGCGCCGACGCGGCAGGAGAGGGGGACGCGCACCTCGTCCAGGAAGACCTCCGCGAACTCGGCCGACCCGGCGAGCGTACGCAGCGGGCGCACGGTCACCCCGGGCGCGTCCATGGGCAGCGCGAGCCAGGTGATGCCCCGGTGACGCGGTGCGGCGGGGTCGGTGCGGACCAGGAGTTCGCACCAGTCGGCGACCTCCGCGTGGGAGGTCCAGATCTTGGAGCCGGTGACGACGTAGTGGTCGCCGTCGCGGACGGCCCGGGTGCTCAGGGCCGCCAGGTCGGATCCGGCGCCCGGCTCGCTGAACCCCTGGCACCACACCTCGTCGCCGCGCAGGATCGGGTCCAGCCAGCGGTCCCGCTGCTCGGGGCTGCCCTCGGCGGCGATGGTGGGCCCGGCGTGGAGCAGTCCGACGAAGTTGGCGCCGACGTAGGGGGCCCCGGCGCGTTCGGTCTCCTCCAGGTAGACCAGCCGCCGGGCGGCGGGGGCGTCCCAGTGGACGGAGGCGTATCCGGCTCCGTAGAGGGCGCGCTGCCAGGCGGTGTCGTAGGCGCGGCGGGCGGGCCAGTCGTCGGGGGAGGGCCGGGGCGGGAGGGTCGGGAGGGTGGTGTGGAGCCACTGGCGCAGCTCCGCCCGGAAGGCGGCGTCGCCGGGCGTGTCGTCGAGGTTCACGGCCGCGCCGGGGCCGGGCCCCGGTCCGCCGTCAGGTCCCGAGCCCGGCCCTGGGCCCCGGCCGGACCCGAGTCCGCGTCCAGATCCAACCCCAGCATCCGGATCGCGTTGCCTCGCATCAGCTTGTGGATGGTCTCCTCGTCCAGCCCCCGGACATGGTCGAGGGCCACCTCCTTCGTATGCGGGAAGGTGGAGTCCACATGCGGGTAGTCGGTCTCGAAGGTGGCGTTGTCGCGGCCGACGGTGTCGATCGCCGCGATGCCGTGCTTGTCGCGGAAGAAGCAGCAGTAGATCTGCCGGTAGTAGTACGTCGACGGGGGCTCGGGGATCAGATCGCGGACCCCGCCCCAGGCCCGGTGCTCCCGCCAGACGTCGTCGGCGCGTTCCAGGGCGTACGGGATCCAGCCCATCTGGCCCTCGCTGTAGGCGAGCGTGAGGCGGGGGAAGCGGACCAGGACGCCGCTGAAGAGGAAGTCCATCATCGACGCCATCGCGTTGTTGAAGCTGAGGGACGCCTGGACGGCGGGCGGGGCGTCGGGGGAGGCGGCGGGCATCTGGGAGGAGGACCCGATGTGCATGTTGACGACCGTGCCGGTCTCCTCGCAGACGGCGAAGAAGGGGTCCCAGTAGCCGGAGTGGATGGAGGGGAGCCCGAGGTAGGTGGGGATCTCGGAGAAGGTCACGGCCCGGACCCCGCGCGCCGCGTTCCGCCGGATCTCGGCCACCGCGAGACCGATGTCCCAGAGCGGGATGAGACAGAGCGGGATCAGCCGTCCGCCGCTGTCGCCGCACCACTCCTCCACCATCCAGTCGTTGTAGGCGCGCACACAGGCGAGCGCCAGTTCCTTGTCCCGGGCCTCGGCGAAGGTCTGGCCGCAGAAGCGGGGGAAGGTGGGGAAGCAGAGCGAGGCCTCGACATGGTTGAGGTCCATGTCGGCGAGGCGGGCCGTGGGGTCCCAGCAGCCGGGGCGCATCTGGTCGCGGGTGATGCCCTCCAGTGTCATCTCGTCGCGGTCGAAGCCGACGGCCGCGATGACCCGTTTGTAGGGGAAGAGGAGGTCCTCGTAGCGCCACCAGTCGGTCGGCTGGCCGTCGGGGTCGGTGGTGAAGCGGTACTTTCCGCCGGAGTAGACCAGGTCGCCGATCCCGGCGGTGAGGGGTTGGGGTCCCCGGTCCCGGTGGCGGGCGGGGAGCCAGGTGCGGAAGAGGTGCGCCGGTTCGATCACATGATCGTCCACGCTGACGATCCGGGGGAGCTCGGCCATGGTGTCCTCCGTGCCGGTAGAGGCGTCCCGGGCGGTCCATCGTCGGGGACGGCCTGTCGTCGGGGGCGGGGCAACGGGCCTGACCTCCCGTATGTCCGGCGAACGGTGCCGCCGGCCCGGAGCCGGACCGTGCCCGTGTCGGTGCGCCCGCGACCCGAACCCGCCCGGCCGTCCCCCGGAACATCGTCCTGATGCACCGTCAGGCTTGCCGCTACGCAGGCTAGCCCCGCGCCCCTGGACCGGCAAGGCGGGCGCCCGTACGCTCCTCTCCGTATCTGACATACCGTCAGCTCACTCTGGAGGGGACGCACGGCATGGACGAGACCGCGACCGCGCCACACCCGCTCCGCGACTGCCGCACCCTGTGGGAGCTGACCGACCGGCGCGCCCGGCTGACCCCCCACCGGCCCGCCCTGCTCCAGGGCGAACGGAGGCTCACCTTCGGGGAGCTGCGCGGGCGCGCGGAACGGGTGGCGGCGGGACTGTACGCGCGGGGCGTGCGCCCCGGGTCGACCGTGGCCTGGCAGCTCCCCACCCGGATCGAGACCGTCGTCCTCACCCTGGCGCTGGCCCGGCTCGGCGCGGTCCAGTCCCCGGTGATCCCCTTCTACCGCGAGCGCGAGATGGGCTTCGCGCTCCGCGCGTCCGGCGCGGAGCACGTCGCCGTACCCGGCGTCTGGCGCGGCTACGACCACACCGCGCTCGCGGAGCGGCTGGGCGCCCGGGGGGTCTTCCCGGCGTACGAGGGGCTGCCGGAGGCCGACCCCGCCACCCTGCCCCCGCCCCCGGCCGACGGCGAGGCCGTCCGCTGGCTCTACTGGACCTCGGGCACCACCTCCGACCCCAAGGGCGTACGCCACACCGACCGCTCCCTGATCGCGGGCGGCACCTGTCTGGCCGACGCGCTCCGGCTGACCCACGCGGACGTCGGATCGATCGCGTTCCCCTTCGCGCATGTCGGCGGGGCGGACTACCTGGTGATGCTGCTGGTGCTGGGGGTGCCCGCGCTCCTGGTGGAGCACTTCGCGCTGCCGGAGGCGCTGCCGGAGTACCGCCGCCACGGCGTGACCGTCGCGGGCGGCTCCACCGCCTTCTACTCCCTCTTCCTCGCCGCCCAGCGCGAGCGGCCCGGCGAGCCGCTGATCCCCACCCTGCGGCTGCTGGCGGGCGGCGGCGCCCCCAAACCGCCGGAGCTGTACCACGCGGTCGTCCGCGAACTGGGGTGCGCGCTGCTCCACGGGTACGGGATGACCGAGGTCCCGATGATCACCATGGGCTCGCCCGACGACACCGACGCACAGCGCGCCACCACCGAGGGCCGCCCGCCGCGCGGCATGGAGATCCGTATCGCCCCCGACGGGGAGGTCCTGCTCCGGGGCGAGGCCGTCTGCCAGGGCTATCTCGACCCCGCCCAGACCGCCGAGTCCTTCGACCCGGACGGCTTCCTCCACACCGGCGACCTCGGCCACCTCACCGACAGCGGCCATCTCGTCCTCACCGGGCGCCTCAAGGACATCATCATCCGCAAGGGCGAGACGATCTCCGCGCAGGAGATCGAGGAACTGCTCCACACCCTTCCCGCCATCGCGGACGCGGCGGTGATCGGCCTGCCGGACCCCGAGCGCGGCGAACGCGTCTGCGCGGTCGTGGAACAGCCCCCGGGAGCGCCACCGCTGACCCTGGCGGAGGTCACCGCCCAGCTGCGCGCCCGGGGCCTGGCCCCGCACAAGCTCCCCGAACGGCTCGAAGTCCTGGACGCCCTCCCCCGGAACGCGGCGCTGCGGAAAGTCCTCAAGTACCGGCTGCGGGAACGGTTCGCGCCGGACTGACAGCGAGGTGCCGTCCCGCGCGGACCAACCGGAAACCAGGTGCGCCCGGCCGGTGCGCCGGGGTCTGATCAGGCCATGACGATCACCTTGGAGACACCGGGCGCCGACCGGCTGGACGAGGCCGTGACCGCGCTGCGGCGATGGCAGGACGACCGCGCGCCCCTGCACCTGCACCCGGGCGATCTGGGCTGGTTCTGGCGGTACGGCACGGCGGCGACGGCCACCGCCGTCAGGACCTGGACCCGGGACGGCCGCGTCCTCGCCGTCGGCCTGCTCGACGGCCCCGGGCTGCTGCGCCTGACCACCGCCCCCGACGCCCGCCGGGACGAGGAACTGGCCCGGCGGCTGGCCGCGGACATCACCGGACCGGAACGCGGAGTGCTCCCCGCGGGGAAGGCGAACGTCGAGGCCCCGATGGACGCCCTGCTCCATGCGTCGCTGCACGAGGAGGGCTGGGACACCGACGAGCCATGGACGCCGCTCCGGCGCGACCTCGGCGCACCGGTGCCGGACCCGGGGTTGCGGATCGAACAGGTCGGACCGGAGCGGGCGCACGCCTTCGCCGACGTGATCCGGGCGTCGTTCGACGGATCCCGGTTCACGGCGGACCGCTGGCACGCGATGGCCGCCGGGACCCCGTACACCGACGCCCGGTCCCTGCTCGCATACGACGACCGGGGCGAGGCGGTGGCGGCGGTGACGGTCTGGTCGGCCGGTCCGGGCCGGCCCGGACTGCTCGAACCGATGGGCGTCCACCGGGCCCACCGCGGCCACGGCCACGGCACGGCGATCACCCTCGCGGCGGCGGCCACCCTCCGGCAACTGGGCTCGTCCAGCGCCCTCGTCAACACCCCGAGCGCCAACACCGCCGCCATCGCCACCTACCGCTCCGCCGGATTCCACCCCGGCCCCGAGACACGGGACCGCTGCCGGGACGCCTAGCGTCTGGCCCGGGCGCCGGGGGTCGCCGCTACGCTCGCGCGCGCGGGCAGTCGCCAGCGCTCGTGCAGTCCGGCCCGTGCCAGGCTCAGCACCCGCCCGGCGTCCGCGTCGTCATAGGCCATCTGTGACTTCTTGAGCAGTACATAGCCTTGCATCGCCGGGGCGTCGGCCTCCTGCGCCCACTCCATGGCCCGGTCGTACCAGAAGACCGCGGCGGTTCGCTGCCGGAGGTCCCGGTGAAGCCATCCGGCGAACTCGGCTCCGTCCGCACCGACTTCCAGCAGTGCGTTCCGTACCTCCGCCTTCGCTCCCCCGCCGTCAGCGGCGGCTCCGGCGGTGGGCCCGAGGAGACCGGTGGCACGCGGATCAGCGGGAGACGAGGGACTGGGGAGTCCCGAGTGGGCTACGGAAGAACGGCTCCGCGCGGGCCGGGCGCCGGAGCCGCTCGGCGCTCGCACCGGAAGGGCGAGCGCCTGCGGGGACGTGGTGCGGACGGACGACGGGTGGTGGGGGGCAGGGTGGACGGGGTGGCACAGGAGCGCGCTGTCACGGCCGGGCGGAGTGAGCGGGGAACCGCACGCGTCCCGCCGGGGGGCGGGTCCGCGTCCGGGACGGCGCGCCCCGTACGTCAGGGCTGTTCGGGAGTGACGTAGTAGGCGGCGAAACCCGCGAGCGCCTGCTCCTCGCTGATCCGGCCGTCACCGTCGCTGTCGAGGCCCGACGCGACGGCAGCCGCGCCGCCCGGGGAGACACCGAGCACCCTCAGCACCCGCTCGACGGCCGGGACGGTCATCCCCTGCCCGTCCTCGTCCGCGATGGCGATCACCGCGTGCAGAAACGGCCGGGCGATCTCGGCGAACCGCTGCGGATTGTCCCGCAGCCGCTTCACGGCGCCGGTGATGAACTCCTGCCGGGTCACCCGCTGGTCGCCGTCGACGTCGGCGATCCCGGCCATGCCCTGCCAGAACGCCTCCGCGCCGCTGTAGAGGTCCTGCCCCTTCCCGCAGCGCGCGGTGACGGAGAACTCCGAGAGGATCGCGGCGGCGGCACCGCTGAAGTCCTGACGGTCGATATAGCCGTTGCCGTCCTGGTCGAAGGCGGCGAAACGAGACGCGATCTTGCGCTCGTACTCTGAGCTGTCCATGCGGGGAGGGTACGGCCCCATGCCCGCGACGCGCGCGGGTACCCACCAATTCACCTGCGCGTATCCACTTTTTCACCTGGAGCGACGGTACGGGGATGACCCTGGCCGCCCCCGTCGCGCCCGGCTCGGCCCGCCCGCGGCACCCGGGCCGTGCGGGGCGCCGGGCCGGGTGAGGCGACACGTGCGGCGGGACGTGCGGCGGAAGCGTTCGCGCCGTGGATGTGGATACGGAGAACCGCGCGCCCTTCGCACGGAGAGCGCCCGGGGGAGCGCGCGTCCCGGGCGAAGCGGCCTCACGCCTCACGCCTCACGCCTCACGCCTCACGCCGACAACGGTGTCGCCCCGTCCCCCGTCGCGGCCGCCGTGTCCGCGTAGACGGCGAAGAGCCGCCGCACTCCCAGCGCGGCCAGCACCCGGTTCACATGCGAGCCCTCGGCCGCTCCCCGCGCGGGGAGCACCAGACGCAGCCGTCCGCCACAGGAGTGCAGCAGTCGGCGCGCCGCGATCAGGACACCCACCCCGCTGGAGTCACAGAAGACGACCTCGCCGAGGTCCAGCACCACATCGCGCCGCCCGGCGGCCACCGCCGCGTGCACCTGGCGGCGCACCTCGGGCGAGGAGACCAGATCCAGCTCCCCCACAATGCGCAGCACGAACCATCCGCCCTCGCGGCTCGTGTCCACCGTCAGCGCCACCGCCCTACCTCCTCAAGCGCGCCCTTCCCCGCCTCCCTGGCATAAAACCCCCAGCAGATGGCAGATTTCCGGTGTGGGTGGCCCAATATCACCCTTCCCCTCTCCGGGGGACGCACTTGACGCAAAGAAGCGTGCGCCACGGCCACGCGCATTACATTCGAGAAGGGGCCCCTGGGCACGGAAAGGAACCGGGGCACTACACAGGGCGATGCTGGGGGGTCGAATGCCACAGGACACACCACCACGCTGGGACCGCAGGATGCAGCAGCGGCTCGCCCGGGGCGAGGCCGCGGCACTCGGTGAGCTGTACGACCGGTTCGCCTCCCTGGTGCATATGCTCGCCCACCGGGTACTCGACGACGACGACGCGGCGGACATGGTGACCCGCGAGGTCTTCGGCTACATCTGGGAGAACCCGGACGCCTACGACCCCAAGCAGGGCTCCCTTCGCTCCTGGGTGGCGAAGCTGACCAACAGCCAGGCCGTGCACCGGCTGCGCCAGACGGAGGCTGCCGCCCTGGCGGCGGGCGCGGGCGGCTCGGCCGAGGAACTGGAGCAGAAGGTGCGCCGCGCGGCGGTGGCGGCCCGCGCCGACTACATCGTCACCTCGATGCCCGCTCCCCTGCGGGCCGCGCTGGAACTGGCCTACTTCGGCCGCCGTGACTACCGGCAGACCGCCGCCGACCTCGGGGTCACCGAGGACGAGGCCCGGCGTCGGCTGCGGCTGGGCCTCCAGTTGCTCGCCACGGCCCACACCCGTCCGCTGGAGGGCTCCACCCCGCCCGGATACGGACGTTCGCTGTGACCGGCCCCGGCGGCGACGGTCCCGGTGACGACGGGGAGGGGCATGAGGAGGTACGCGGGGCGGCGCCCCGGATACCGGGCCCGCGCACGGCGGCGGACGACCTCACCCCGCCACGGACCGGTCCCACCCGGCCCGACGGGCGGTCCACACCGCCGGGCCCGGAACCGGGCCCGCCACCAGGCACGGAACCGAGCACGGAACCGGGGCGGTCCACACCGCCCGCCGAACCCGCCTCGCCCGGTGCGGACCCCGCGCCGGGCGGAAGACCGGTGCCGCGGGTTCCGGGGGCACCGCCGGACCCCGTACCGCCCGGCGGCGGCCCGGCGCACGGACCGGGTGCCCCTATGAACCCCACAGGCCCCGCAGACCCCACAGAACACGCGAACCCCAGCACCTCCAGCACCCCCGGCGCCTCCCGTGGCGAGCTTCCCGAGCCCTCCCACGGTGTGCTCAAGTCCCTCCTCGGCGCCTGGGCCCTGGCGGCCTGCTCCCCCGAGGAGGCCACCGCCGTCGAGGCCCATCTCGGCGACTGCGCGCCCTGCGCCGACGAGGCGCTCCGGCTGCGGGACGCGGTGGCCCTGCTGCACACCGAGCGCGATCTCGACCTCGATCCGCTGCTGCGCTCCCGGGTGCTGGAGAGCTGTCTCGGCCGCCGCCCGGCCCGCGTCCCCGTGCCGGAGTGGGCCGCCCCGTACGACGCGGAGACCGCGCGGCTCGACGCGCTGCTGCGCGACATCGGCGAGTCCGAGTGGCACGCCCCGGTCCGGCTGCGCTGGTTCGACGGGGTGGGCGGGGCGTCCCGGCGCACCACGGTCGCCGGGGTGATGGGCCATCTGCTCACCGTGGACGGGGTCGTCGCCCACGCCCTCGGGCTCGACGACCCGCTCGGCCCGGACGCGCCGCGCGTCCCCACCGGCCGTACGGAGCGTTTCTGGCGCTCCGCCCGCCACCCCACCACGCGCGAGGTGCACGGGCCCTGGCGGGACCAGAGCCACACCCTGATCCGTACGGTGTCGTTCGCGGGCCGGGGTGTGTCGGACCTCTCCGTGTCGTACGGGGACTTCTCGCTGCCGTTGCGTGACTCGCTGCTGGACCGGGCCTTCGAGTGCTGGATCCACGCGGAGGACATCGCGGACGCGGTGGACTATCCGTACGACCCGCCGCGCGGCGCGCATCTGAACCGCATGATCGACCTCGCGGCGCGCTTGCTCCCCGCCGCTCTGGCGGAGCGGCGCCGGGCCGGGCTGGCGGCACCGGCTCAGCACCTGGTGATGGCGGGCGCGCCCGGCCGCTCGCTCCATCTGGAGATCGAGGGCGCGGGCGGCGGGGACTGGTTCATCGCCCTGGACTCCCCCGCCGCGCTCGCCTCCCCCGAGCAGGCGGTCGCCCAGGTCGCCCTCGACGGCGTCGAGTTCTGCCGTCTGGTCGCGGGCCACATCACACCGGAGGACGCGGCGGCGGGACAGGACGGGGACCGGGAGGCGATCCGTGACGTGCTGTTCGCGGCGGCCTCGCTGAGCCGGATGTGAACCCGGGCGGCGCCGGTACGGGCGGAAGGTGACGCCGGGGCGCGGCGGGACCACGCGTGCGGCGCCGAAGACCGCGGCGCCCGTACGGAGGGCGGGGGCGCGCCGCCGGGCGGCACCGCGCGGCCGACCCATGGTCATCAACCCCCGGCCCCCGGCGATCGTGGTGCGGACGGGATATGTCCCGGGTGGTCCCGGTGCGGCGGGAACGCGGTCCCGCCATGGAGCCGCCCGGCTGCGTGATTACGCGTGATCTTGTAGAAGCACGGTGTGGTCACCGGGACATGAGTGGTTCCTGTGACCTGTGGCCCTGTGGCCCTGTGGCCAGTGACCCGACCATCCACCGGAACTCCCGTGAAGGACGACTCCTCCGTGCCCGGACCCCTGCCCAGACGGGGGCGCATAGCGCCGCCCGGACCCCCGCGCCGCCTCCCGCTGGCCGCGCGCGCCCTCGCGGCCGCCGTCACCGCCGCCGCGCTGCTGCCGCTGACGGCCGCGGTGCCCGCCGCCGCCGTACCGTCCCCCACCCCCACGACGAAAGCCACGACGAAAGCCACGACGGCAGCGACAACGGCACCGCCCACGGCCGGCGCCGACGACCGGCTCGCGGACGACGGTCTCGCCGACGAGCCGGCCGGCGAGCAGAACGACCGCGTCGGCAACGACGGACCGCCCGCCGCGCGCGGAACATCGGCGCCGCGCACCGCCACCGCCGCCGGACGGCCCCAGGACTTCCGGATCGCGCCCACGGGCGATCTCGGGGGGCTCGTGACCCGCCTCGGGACCTCGCTGCCGCAGCAGACCCTGACCAAGCTGCTGGAGCAGACCGACCGGACCGCCCGCCTCGGCGGGGCCTGCGGACCGGAAGCGCACTTCGGCGCGTCCCTGCGGCCCGAGCGCCGCGCCTGCTGGGAGCCGGCCGACGCCGTCTCCAAGGAGTGGATCCCCCAGGGCATCAGCGGGATCTCGGACGCGCAGGAGGACGAGCGCTGGGGCGCGTCCCCCGCCGACCCGGTCGCGATCTCCTCGTACGACGCGGACAACCCGGGCCGGGGCAACCGGGTCAACGAGCGGGACTACTGCCTCCAGCCGGGGGTGGACGAGGCGTGCAACGAGAAGGGCGTACGGGTCACCTTCCTCAACCAGCTCACCGGCGCCTACCGCCATGTGCTGCTGGTCTGGCCGTACCTCAACCCCCAGCGCAATGTGTCCTTCGACGCCATCCACGCCCGTGAGGGCACCTGCCCCGAGTTCGGCCCGCTGGCCCCCGACTGCATGGCGCAGGAGGGCATCCACGCGGGAGGCATCGTCTGGTACGGCGACCACCTCTATGTCGCCGACACCGCCAACGGTCTGCGCGTCTTCGACCTGGGCACCATCCTGGACCTGGACGCCGACCAGAACCCCGCCGTCCATGACCGCACCCCGGACGGGCTGACCAGCAATGTCCAGGACCAGGTGCGCGTCGGCCGCCACAACAACGTCTGGTACTCCTACGGCTATCGCTACGTGATGCCCCAGGTCGCCACCCTCACCTTCACCACCCCCCGGCACGGCGGCGCCACCGACGAGAACCAGTGCTACCCCACCGGCCGCCCCAAGGCGTCGTACGCCTCCCTGGACCGCACCGGCACCAAGCACCTGATCATCGGCGAGTACTGCAACCTCAACAGCGAGGGTGCGCAGAGCCCCGGCCGGGTCGCCGCCCTCCCGATGCCCGCGCTGGCCGCGGCCGTCAGGGGAACCGAGGGCGCCATCGACGCGACCGAGGCGTACGAGCTGCCGCGCGGCGCCGTCCTCGGCACCGGGACCGAGCCCCTGTGGCACAAGATCCAGGGTGTGGAGCGGTATGAGGGCCGCTGGTACTTCCACCGCAGCAACGGCGGCTCCCCCGGCAAGCTGCTCCGGGCCACCACGGCCGCCGGAGCGTTCACCCCGCACCCGGTCGTGCTGGACTCCGTCATCGGCCCGGAGGACCTCTACCTCACCCACGGTCGCGGCAGAAACCTTCCGCCCGCCCTCTGGTCGCTGAGCGAACACGCCCCGTCCGCGAGCTGTGCCACCTGTGCGCGGGAGGTCTTCTCCTATCCGCTGTCCCAGGTGGACGGGGGCTTCACCCCCTGACCGCCCCGGCGGTACGGGGAGGGGCTGGCCCTTCCCCGTACCGCCCCCGCCCCCGGGCGCGGCCCGGCGGCCGGACGGACG
>NZ_JBHVHF010000014.1:0-58761 GCF_042800315.1 Streptomyces sp. NPDC057638 | reverse complement strand
GGGCAGCCTCAGCGCTGCCCCGCGCGTCCGGCGTCCGGCGGACCCGAACGCCGCGCCGCCGTCTCAGACCGGTCCGCGCGTCAGATCCGCGCGTCAGATCCGTACGGATCCCGCCGCCGACCGGGTGAGCCATGGCCGACTCCGGGCGGGCCGACGGTCTGGCGGTCTCCGGTCTGGTGGTCTCCGGTCGTCGGCGCCGCGTCGGCCGCGCCGGGCTTTCGCTCCGGCGCCTCCGGGCGCACCCGGCGGCAACGCCGCACGGCACACCGCACGATCGCGCCCCATAGCAAAAGGGGTGCGCTCCGCGCCAGGAAATGGCAGGTGTGGCGATTTCACAGCGCGCGGCGCCGCAGTGGTGGCAGTCTGCTGAACAGTAGATACGTTCAGCTACGCAGTCGGAGGTGCCGTTTTCGTGGCGTCCAACGTCAATCCCACCGTCAGGCGACGCCGATTGGGGCAGGAGCTGCGCCGGCTCCGGGAGTTGAAAGGCATGACGGCCGAAGAAGTGGCCGACCGGCTGCTGGTTTCGCAGTCGAAGATCAGCCGTCTGGAGAACGGACGGCGCTCGATCAGTCAGCGCGATGTCCGTGATCTGTGCGGCGTCTATGAAGTGGATGACCACCGGGTCGTGGACTCGCTGATGCAGATGGCCAAGGACTCCCGCCAGCAAGGATGGTGGCACGCCTTCGGCGACATCCCGTACAGCGTCTACATCGGTCTGGAGACCGATGCCGAGAGCCTGCGGATCTATGAGTCCCAGGTGATTCCGGGACTGCTCCAGACGCCCGCCTATGCGGAGGCCCTGATCTCCGGGGCGCTGCCGGAGAGCACCGACGCCGAGGTCGAGAAGCGCGTCACCGTACGGATGCGGCGGCAGTACCGGCTCAAGGAGAACGACCGGCCGCTGCGGCTCTGGGCCGTGATCGACGAGGCGGCGCTGCGCCGGGCGGTCGGCGGCAACGCCATCATGCGCGAGCAGCTCGAATATCTGGCCGAGATGGCCCAACTGCCTCATGTCACCGTGCAGGTGCTGCCGTTCGGCATGGGGGCGCATCCGGGGATCAACGGGCAGTACGCGATTCTGGAGTTCCCCGACACCGCCGACTCCAGCGTCGTCTATATCGAGGGCGTCACCAGCGATCTCTATCTGGAGAAGGCCAATGACGTCCACAAGTACACGGTCATGTACGAACATCTGCGCGCCCAGGGTCTGAATGTGGACCAGACGCGGGGATTCATCGAGGAGATCGCGAAACAGTACGCACAGTGAACGGGCGTCCCGCGGGACGGCTACGGCGGGCCGGGTGATTCCCGGACCCTTGCGCGGCGGGATACGGCGAACGTGCGAGGAGTCCGCGGAGACGGCGCCGAAGACGCAGGCGCGAATGTCCGGTAAACGGTGTGACGCGCGAGGCGGTCGCGGCAAAGGGGCGGCAAGGTACACCTTTCGCCATACGACACGGAAGAGCCTCAAGGCATAAGCCATCCGACCGAGTGAATGCCACCTTCAAGAAACGGTCATGGCGAGTAGCGTCGATCACATCACCGAGCACGTTGGCACCTGTGCCAACGCTCGATCCGCGCCGCGAAGGAGCGACCATGGCCATCATTCAGGGAGCCACGGACATGTGGACGAAATCCTCGTACTCCGGAGGGAACGGCGCCTGCGTGGAGGTGAGGTCACCCGATGTCCAGGAGATCGCGGTCCGCGACTCCAAGAACCCCGCCGGTCCCTCGATCGCGTTCCTCCCCGGCGTCTGGACCGCCTTCGTGAGCGAGGTCCGGCGCACGGCCGGGTAACGACCGCGCGGACGCTCCCGCGTCCCTGCCCGGCAGAGCCCTCTCGACTGGTCCGCCGTCCCGGCCGAGAGGGCTCGGGCATGTCCGCCCGGATCTCCGGTTCTCCGGCTTCTGCGGCTCTCCGGCCGCGCCTCCCCGCCGGTCTTGCCCTCGTGCCTGCTGAAGGTCCCGGTCCCGCCCTCGTACGCTCTGAGCGCCCCGGCGGCCGCCACGGCGCTCTCCGGGCGCCGGAAGGGCGGGGCCACTGACGAAAGTGCCCGCTCATCGTGGGTCGGGCCACGGGGGCCGGACAACGGGCCCGTAGGTCAAGAAGAGGCAAAATGGTTCTGCTTCCTGACCATGGTTCACATACTTGACCATCGGATGTCTTGACCCGCCCCCGGGAGGAGCGGTTCAATCCCCGCAGTCCCCGCTCCCGCACGGGGGCGCCGCTGATCGAACGGGCTTCGGACGAGCTGACGAGAGTGCTCCGGACGTTCACCAGGCGGACCCCAGGAGGGGGCACATGAACAGTCTCGACTGGACCGTGCTCATCGGCTACTTCGGCGTCATGGTCCTGATCGGCCTCTGGTCACACCGGCGCGTCGACAGTGTCAGCGACTTCTTCACCGCCGGCGGCAAGATGCCCTGGTGGCTCTCGGGCATCTCCCACCACATGTCCGGCTACAGCGCCGTGATGTTCACGGGCTACGCGGGCATCGCCTACACCTACGGCGTCACGTCCTTCGTCACCTGGTCGCTCCCCATCGCCATCGGCATCCTCATCGGCGCGAAGCTCTTCGCGCCCCGGCTGAACCGACTGCGTTCACGACTCCGTGTCGCCTCCCCGCTGGAGTATCTGAAGAACCGGTACAACCTGCGGACCCAGCAGGCGCTCGCCTGGTCCGGGGTGCTGCTGAAGATCGTCGACGTGGGCGCCAAGTGGGCCGCCATCGCCACTCTGCTCTCCGTCTTCACCGGGATCTCCCTCAACCAGGGCATCCTCATCACCGGTGTGATCACCGGCGTCTACTGCACGGTCGGCGGGCTCTGGGCCGACGCGCTCACCGAGCTGGGGCAGTTCGTCATCCAGCTCTTCGCCGGACTGGCGATGCTCCTCGCGGTCATGAACGAGCTGGACGGCTTCAGCACCCTGTGGACCGTCTGGGACGAACCCCGGCTCCAGGGCCACGGCGAGCCCACGGCCGGTCCCTTCACGGTGACCTTCCTGCTCGCGTACCTGTTCATCAAGACCTTCGAGTACAACGGCGGCATGTGGAACCAGGCGCAGCGCTATATGGCGACCGCGACGCCCCGGGAGGCCACCCGCTCGGCGCGGCTGTCGGCGTTCCTGTGGTTCTTCTGGCCGTTGGTGCTCTTCTTCCCGATGTGGTGCGCGCCGCTGCTGGTCGACCCCCGGAAGCCGGACGCCTCCGACGCGTACGCCCTGATGAGCGCAGAGCTCCTGCCGCACGGCCTGCTCGGGCTGGTCATCGTCGGGTTCTTCTCCCACACGATGGCCATGTGCTCCTCGGACGCCAACGCCATCGCCGCCGTCTTCACCCGGGACATCGCGCCCGCCCTGTCGAAGAAGGCGCGGGGCTGGAACGAGCGGGCCGGGCTGCTGGCGGCGCGGTGGTCGACCATCGCCTTCCTGGCGCTGTCGATGGCCATCGCGACCCAGGTCAACTCGCCCGCGTTCAAGGACATCATCACCGTGGTGATCAAGTGGGTGGCCGGTCTGATGGGGCCGATCGCGATCCCGTTCATGCTGGGGATGCTGCGGCCGTTCCGCAGGTCGGGCCCCACGGCGGCGCTGACCAGCTGGGCCGCCGGGCTGCTGGCCTTCTTCTTCCTCAACTACGAGCTGGACGGGACCGCCAGGACCGATGTCGCCCTCCAGTACCAGGTCTCGGTGCCGCTGGCGATCTCCCTGGTGCTGTACATCGTGATCGGGCTGATCAAGCCGGAGGACACCCCCGAGCGGGACGCGCTGATCGAGAAGATCAACGGGGACGGGGACGGGGAGGGCTCCCGGGGCGGTCGTACGGGTGGCGCGGTCGCCAGGGCGCCACGGCAGCGCGGGGCGCGGCGGGCGGCGCGGGGGGACCGGAGGTAGGGCGCTGGACCGGGGGGTCCGGGCCCGCCTTCCCGGGCAGGGGCGGGCGGGCCCGGGGCACGGCCGCTGTGGCCGGGCAGACGGGGCCCGGGGCACACCTGCTGGATCGGTGAGGCGGGCCAGGGGCACGGCTCGCGTGGCCGGTCAGGCGGAGTGGACGACGGTGATCCCCTCGGGGACGCGGAGCCGTTCCAGGAGATATCCCTCCGGGAGGACGAGGACGGTGAGCCGGGGAAAGGCGCTGAGCCACTCCAGAGGCCGTGTGATCATGCTGTGCCGGAGCCAGAGATGGGTGAGCCGCTCCGGGTCGGCGTGGGCGATCAGGTCCTCGGGCGTGCACCCCCGCCCGCGCTGGGCCCTGCCCACCTGGAGCCGGTTGTAGCGGCCCATTTCCCGCAGGACGCGCAGATGCTCCGCGTTGTGGGCGGTGAAGTAGAGGTCCCTGATATCGAGATGGGCCAGGATCTCCGCCGCGTACGGGCGGGTGTCGAAGCGGTGCCAGGACCAGGCGAGCTGGCGGCGGACCATCAGATCGGGATGGTGGCGGAACCGGGTCAGCAGGGCGAGGGCCGCGTCACCGCCGATATGCACGGCGGTGATGACGACGTTCAGCGCCTGGTCCCGGCTGAGTCCGTCCGGGCCGGGCAGCAGGCCCAGCACCCGTGGTCCGCCGAAGTCGCCGAGCGTGATCGCGAAGTGCTTGTCGCGGGGCGGGACCAGCGGGGCGAGGAGGTCCAGTACCCGTCGGCGGGTCCCGGGCGCTATCTCCGTCGCGTGCTCCAGACAGCTCGCCGCCAGCAGCACCCCGCGGAGCTGTCGCTGGTGCGCCGCCGGGATGACGGGGTCGACCCCCTGGTTCATCAAGCACGCCAGGTCCGTGGCGTCGACGCCGCCGACCAGCCCCGCCAGGATCCGCTCCCGCTCCGCCGGGCGGCCCAGGGCCACCGCCATCCGTACGACGTCCTCCCACTGGTCGTGGTGCGCGTGGTCCAGCAGAAGCGGGAAGTCGCCCTCCTCCACGATGGCCTTGGCGCCCAGATAGTCCTGGAAGGTGCGGTGGACGAAGTCGACCCGTCCCACGGCGGGTTCGCGCACCAGGCCCGAACGTTCGAGGAGATGGCGCAGCACCCGGTCGGGGGCGGCGGTGACATGCGCCATCGAGACCAGGGCCCGCTCGATCTGGGTCAGGGCGTCGGCGCGCTCCATCTCGGCCCGGTCATTGCGGATCAGCCAGTGAGCGAGCTTCTGGAGGAGCAGGATCTGGGTCTCGGAGGAGAGCCGCAGATCGGGTTCGCCCCAGACACCGCGTTCGACGTCGCGGCGCTCCAGCAGCATCCGCAGAGCGGCCTCGTAGAGGTCCTTCCGGCCGTGCGGGAGAAAGCCACGGCGCTCGCGGTGCAGGGCGCAGAGCAGCCCGCACATCAGCGGGTTGTCGGCGAGGCGGCCCAGGTCGGAGCTGGTGCGTACGGCGTCGAGGAGGGCGGTGACGAGCGCCGGGTCGGCATCGGCCGCGCGGTGCCAGCGCGCCACGAAGTGGGTCACGTCCTGGCGGGACATCGGCGCGAGCGTCAGCTCGTGGAAGCCCTCGGCGGCCAGCCAGTGCTCCTCGACGGCGGACGGCCGGGCGGTGACCAGCCAGAGGTTGCCGGGGAACTCGGCCAGCAGTTCGCGCAGCCAGCGGCGGGTCTCGTCCCGTTCGCGCCGGGGGATCTCGTCGATACCGTCGATGAGCAGCAGCGCGCGGCCCGCGCGCAGCACCCGGTCGGCCCAGCCGTCGGGCTGCGCCCCGGCGACCGCGCTGCGGACCGTGTGGAGGAAGGCGTCGGGGGTGGGCGGGGCCCCGTCCCGTATGACCCGGCGCAGCGGCAGTACGAAGGGGACCCGGCCGATCAGCGGGGTCAGCTGGTCGGTGAGTTCGGCGTACTCCTGGCGGGCGGTGGTGACGGCCAGCCACTGGACCAGGGTGGTCTTGCCGGAGCCCGCGCCGCCGCGCAGCAGGACCCGGTCCCGGCCGGAGAGGACCTGTTCGGCGGGGAGTGTGCTCTGGTCGGCGGGGATGTTCGGGCGGGACTCGTCGGCGGGGAGAGGTGCGGGGCGCTGGTGGGTGGCCTCCAGCGATACGTAGGCCGAGTCGAGGCACCATTCACGGGCGTGGTTGAGGTCGAGGCCGTAGATGGTCAGCTCGCTGTGCTTACGGGCGATGTGCTCGGCGTACCGCCGCTCGAACCGGGCGTCCTCGGCGGGCTGACGCGGTATCCGCTCCAGCAGCAGATCGGTGGTGGCCACCAGCTGGTCGAGGAGCCGGGTCTGCTCGGTGAGGGTGCGGGCGACGAAGGTGGAGCGCTGGGTGAAGAAGGTCAGGATGTGCAGACAGGCGGTGTGCAGCAGCGGGTCGTAGCGGGCCTCGGCGGCGGCCGAGAGATGGCGGGGACGGGCGAGGGCCGCCGCCAGGGCCCCGGGACCCAGGCGTACGGCCTGGACATCGTCCATGTCGAGGTCGCCGAGGCTGTGGAGGGCGGCCGTCAGCGCGTCGGTCAGCTCACGGCGCACCTCGGGGTCCGGGGCCTCGTGCGGGCCGAGCGCGGCCGCCGCGCGGGCGACCAGTTCGGCGGCGAGGGCGCGCAGTCCGCGTTCGTCGAGCGTGCGCCGCTCGCCCCGGAAGGAGACCAGGCCGCCGATGCGTACCGGACGCTCCACCAGGGCCGCGCCGGGCTCGCCCCGCACGAACAACTTCCTGACCAGCGGCGCGACGGCGCTGGACGCGAGCCGGGCGGCGAGGGTGGTGGTCGGGTCCACGAGGTGCTCCGGGGCTGCGGCGGGGTGGGCGTAGCTCTGTTGTAGTCGATGATTGTTGTCGTCGATGATCTGTTGTCGTCGGTGATCTGTTGTCGTCGGTGATTGTTGTCGTCGACGGCGGCGCGGGGCGGGGCCACCCGGGCAGGCGGCGGGCGGGACCCGGCACGCGGATGACGCCCGCCCGGGGGCGGCGGGATCCCGGGCACCGGCTGGCGCTTCCCGGACCTCGGATCGCCTCACGCGCGGGGGTAGCGCGCCAGCCAGCCCGGGGCGGAGGCCGTAGGGCCGTGGAGGGCGGGGCCCTGGGTCATCTCCATCGCGAAGTCGTCGCAGAGCTCCAGGATGGTGGCGCGTCCCTCCAGTTCGCAGAGCCAGGCCGGGGGGAGTGCGGTCTCGCCGTGGAGGGCGCCGAGCAGGGCGCCGGTGACCGTGGCGGTGGTGGCGGAGGGGCCGTCGTGGTTGACGGCCAGCCGCAGCCCGTGGCGTATGTCCTGTCCGGCGAGCGCGCAGTAGACGGCGACGGAGAGGGTCTCCTCCGCGTGCCAGTCCCCGGCGAGCGCGGAGACCCGGCCGGCGTCGGGAGCCCCCGTACGCGCCGTGTGCAGGGCCCGGCCGAGGGCGTCGCTCACGGGCTGGTGGCCGGGGCGGGCGGCCAGCGCGCCCAGGGCCGCGCGCACGGCGTCGTCGAGGCCCTCACCGCGCGCCACCGCGTGGACGATGACCGCGAGCGCCCCCGCCGACAGATACGCGGTGGGGTGGCCGTGGGTCTGTGCCGCGCACTCCAGGGCCAGCTGGCACACCAGCGCGGGCTCCCAGCCCACCAGCAGCCCGAACGGGGCGGAGCGCGCGAGGGCTCCGGAGTCCCGCGCACCAGGGTTCTTGGGGTTCTCCAGCGTGCCCATGACGGTGTCGCCGAGGCCGAGGAGGTTGGTGCGCTGGGGGTCGCGGCGGGCGTAGAGCCACTCCTGGCGGGCGAGCCAGCCGTCGTCCGCGCGGCGCTCGTCGGGGCCCCAGTCGCGCTGGGTGGTGGCCCAGCGCAGATAGGCGCGGTGGACGTCGGTGGGCGGATGCCAGGCGCCGGTGTCCCGGCGGACCTGGGCGCGGATCAGACCGTCCACCGTGAAGAGAGTGAGCTGGGTGGCCGCGGTGACGGCGCCCCGGCGGCCGTGCGCGGGTACGAGGTCGGTGAGCCCCTCCGGGCCGTGCGCCGTGCGTATCTGCGCCAGGGTGAGCGCGGTGACCCCGGCGCCGAGGGCGTCACCGAGGGCACCGCCGAGCATCGATCCGCGCACCCGGGCGCGGAAGTCCTGTTGCTCGGCGCGTCCCCAGACGGCCGTGGCTGCTGCGCTCACCGCGTGCCCCTCCCTGGACATGGAGCTGACCTCAACCTCTGTCCTGATCCGAACCCGCTGCCCGGTCCGCGTGCGCGCATGCCCGTGTGACCCTCGTGTGCCGTCCCTCCGCCGGAGTGTGGCCATGTCCATGGCCAGGGACCCCCTGCCGGGGCAGCACTGTAATCGAACGGGGAATGTGTCCATCCGCCGCGTGTCGGACAATCGCGCCCCATCGCGGTCCGGTTCGGCCCGTTGGTGTGTGGTGGGGCAGGTGCGGGGTGGGTGGGTGCGCGAGGGCGGGACGGGTGCCCGGCGGGGAGCGGGCTCGGTCAGGGGGTGGTGTGCGGCGCGGGTCGTGCTCTCGGGGCACGTGAGCTCAGCGGGATCCATCAGGAGCGCCCGGTCGGGAGCGGGTCGATATCTGGTGGCGCAGTTCGCGGGCGGCGTCCTCGCGACCCAGGTCGTCCAGCCGCTGTGCGTCGGCGAGGGCCGCCTCCGGCTGGCCCAGGCCCAGCAGGATCAGCCCCCGGGCCTGGTAGGCCCAGACGCAGCCCGGGTCCACGGCCACGAGGGAGTCGAGGATGTCCAGCGCCTCCGCCGTACGCCCCAGGCCCTCCATCGCCCAGGCCCGGCCGACCTCGGCGAACCGGTGGTCCGGCGCGTGGGTGAGGGCCTCCTCGTAGTCCGCGAGCGCCTCCGCGTACCGCTCGGCGAGCAGATGGGCGTTGCCGCGCTGGGTCAGGGCCCACTCCTTGGCGTCGTCGACCTCCACCAGACGGTCGAGGTCGGCGAAGTGGGCGCGCTCGTCGCCGCGTTCCCGGTGGAGTTCGGAGCGGCGCAGCAGGGCCCAGGAGTAGTGCGGGCGTATCTCCAGGGCACGGTCGAGGTCGGCCAGCGCCTCGGGGGTCCGGCCCAGCGCGTGGTGGGCCATGGCGCGGCTGCCGAGCGCCCAGGAGTAGTCGGGCCGGAGCGCCAGCGCGCGGTCGTAGCGGTCGATGGCCTCCTCGTGGCGGCCGAGGCGGCGCAGCAGTTCCCCGTGTTCCGCGATGGCCCAGGAGTCGTGGGGGTCCAGGTCGTAGAGGCGGTCGAGGTCGGCGAGGGCCTGGTCGTGGTCGTGGCGGGCGCGGTGGACCTGGGCGCGGCGCAGCAGGGCCCAGCGGTAGCGCGGATCGAGGGCGAGGGCCTGGTCGAGGTCGGCGAGGGCCTCCTCGTCACGGCCCAGGGCGTGGTGGGAGTGGCCCCGGCTGGCGAGGGCCCGCTGGAGGGTCGGGTCGAGGGTGAGGGCGCGGGTGAAGTGGGGCAGGGCCGCCGCGTACTCCCCGAGGAGGCGGCGGGCCTCCCCCAGGCCGTGGTGGGCGGGGGCGTGGTCGGGGTCGAGACCGGCGGCGCGGCCGAAGTCGGCGAGCGCGCGCCCGGGTTCCCCGCCGCTGATGTGGGCATGGCCGCGCACCACGTAGGCGGTGACGCGGGTGGTGTCGTCCAGCTCGGCGCGGCGCAGGATCAGGCCGAGCAGTTCGATCCCGCCGTGGCCCTCGTCCGCCAGGGCGGCGCGGCAGCGGTCACCGAAGGAGATGAGCGCGGCGTTGTCGGCGGCGGCGCCCGCGTCGGCCACGGCACGGGCCCAGAGGCGGGCCGCTCCCGCCGTGCCCGTCGCACACGCCTCGACACCCCGGCTCAGCGCCGGGGCGAGGGCGGCGGCGGGGCGGGCGCAGAGCCGGTGGTAGATCTCCTCGATCCGTGGTTCGCGCCAGCTCTCCTGGGACCAGGCGTCGGACGGGTCGAGCCCCTCACCCGCGCGGGTGCTCCACCCGGCGAACGCGTCCGCGAGCCGGGTGTGGGCGGCGGCCCAGCGCTGGGGGGAGTTGTTGCGCAGCAGCCGGAGCATGGGGTCGCGGACCACGTCGTGGTAGAGCGTGCGGCCGCCCCGGTCACTGACGAACGGGAGCGTGCGCACCCAGCCGAAGAGTTCGGCGGTCTCGGGGCCCCCGGCCGCCGCGCGGAAGATGTCCTCGTTGAGCCGGCGGGGCAGGGCGCCGTCGAGGGCGGCGGCGCGGCGGACGGGGTCCGACTCCCATCGGAGGAAACGTTCGACGGCGGTGGCGCTGGGGTCGTCCACCCCGCCGGGGCGGCCCGCGTTCTCGGCGAGGGTGGAGACGAGGACGGGCAGCCGGCCGGAGAGCCGCAGCACGTCCCGGACCACCTCCTCGTCCACCACGCGTTTGGCGGTGAGGAGCCGGCGGGCCTCCTCCTCGGTGAAGGGTGCCAGCCGCAGCTCGGTCACCAGTTCCGCGTAGTCGCCCCAGACATGGGGGTCGAGGGGGCGCTGGCCGGAGGTGGTGACGATCAGATGGCCGGGGACCGGCCCGTACCGCCCGGTCATCAGGAGGTCGCGGAGCCAGGGGTCGAGGAAGGGGCCGGTGCGTTCGTAGGTGTCGAGGAAGAGGGCGATCCAGGGCGCCTGGGCGGCGACGCGCTCCAGTTCGGCGACGAACACCGGGGTGAGCACGCGCACCGGGTCGAGGACGAGCTGGACGTCCTCCGGTTTGCCGAACCGTCTGCTGAGCGCGTTTCTCATGGAGTCGGTGGCCGCGGCGATCCGGGCGGGGTCCATGGCTCCCGCGACCGCTCCCCCGCCGGGCAGCAGCCCGAGGGCGACCAGCCCGGCGGTGGTGGCGAGGGTGGCACCGGTGCTCGGCTCCTCCGGCCCGCTCTGTTCCTCCGCGAGGACGGCCGACTCGGCCTCGTGGCGGCGCTGGCGGTAGGTGGCCAGCATCCGCTCCAGCGCCTTGAGGGTGATGCCCTGTCCGGCGAACTGGGCGGCGACCTCCTCCAGCGTCTCCGGCACCCCGGTCACCGACTCGTCGACCGTCACCGCGAGGGCGCGCCGTTCCCGGGCGGTGTGGGCGAGCCGTCGCACCAGCGACGACTTGCCCACCCCCGCCGCGCCATGGATATGGAAGACGAAGCGGTGCCCGGGGTCCTCGGGCGAGGTGTCCAGGTTGGCGCCGAAGAGCGCCAGCTCGGCACGGCGGCCGACGAACCCGGCTAACTGCCGCTCCCGCAGCAGCTCCTGCATCGATCGCGCCATGGCACTCTCCCTCCGGACCGGTGCCCTACTCCGTGACCAGCGGCAGCAGCTCGGGCAGCTGGCCGTCCGACTCCCGGGCGGTGCGCTGCCGTTCCTCGGGTACCTCGCCGTAGAGCGTGGTGCGGGCGCGGGCGGGGCGGCCCGCCAGCTCGGCGATGGCGACGAGGTCCTTGATGGAGCGGTACGAGCCGTAGCGCGAGCCCGCCATCCGGGAGATGGTCTCCTCCATCAGTGTGCCGCCGAGGTCGTTGGCGCCGGAGCGGAGCATCTCGGCGGCGCCCTCGGCGCCGAGCTTGACCCAGCTGGTCTGGATGTTGGTGATGTGCGGGTGGAGCAGGAGGCGGGCCATGGCCGTCACCGCGCGGTTGTCCCGGACGGTGGGGCCGGGACGGGCGATCCCGGCGAGATAGACCGGCGCGTTGGTGTGGATGAACGGCAGGGTCACGAACTCGGTGAATCCGCCCGTCTCCTGCTGGATGCGCGCCAGCGTACGGAAGTGACCCAGCCAGTGGCGGGGCTGGTCCACATGCCCGTACATCATCGTGGACGAGGTGCGCAGACCGAGCTGGTGGGCGGTGGTGATGACCTCGATCCAGGTCGCCGCGGGCAGCTTGCCCTTGGTGAGGATCCAGCGGACCTCGTCGTCGAGGATCTCGGCGGCGGTGCCGGGCAGGGAGTCGAGCCCCGCCTCCCGGGCGGCGGTGAGCCATTCGCGGATCGACATCCCGGTGCGGGAGGCGCCGTTGACGACCTCCATGGGTGAGAAGGCGTGCACATGGATGCCGGGTACCCGCTCCTTGACGGCACGCGCGATGTCGAAGTACGCCGTGCCGGGCAGATCGGGGTGGATGCCGCCCTGCATGCACACCTCGACCGCGCCGACCTCCCATGCCTGCGCGGCGCGGTCGGCGACCTGGTCCAGGGAGAGGGTGTAGGCGTCGGCGTCGGTACGGCGCTGGGCGAAGGCACAGAAACGGCAGCCGGTGTAGCAGACATTGGTGAAGTTGATGTTGCGCGTGACGACATAGGTGACGTCGTCGCCGACGACGGACTTGCGCAGGTCGTCGGCGATGCCGGTGAGGGCGTCGAGGGCGGGCCCGTCGGCGTGCAGCAGGGCGAGCGCCTCGTCGTCGCTGAGCCGGGTGGGGTCGGCGGCGGCCTGCCGCAGCGCCTGCCGGACGTCGGTGTCGATCCTGGAGGGCGCCATACCGGGGGCGGCGGCCTCCCGCAGCGCCTCCCAGTCGCCGTAGACATGGTCGAAGTCCTCCCGGCGGTCCCCGGTGCGGCCCTCGGTGTCGATGGTGCGGTGCAGATCGGTGCGGCCGCTGGCGCCGAAGGACTCGTCGGGCTCCTGCCAGGGCAGGCCCTGGGGCAGGGCGCCGGGCCGGGCCAGTCCGGTCTCCGGGTCGGCCAGCGCCCGGACATGGGGCAGCAGCCTCGGGTCGAGCCAGGGTTCGCCGCGCTGGACGAACTCCGGGTAGACGCAGAGCCGCTCCTCCAGCCGGAACCCCGCCTCGGCCGACCGCTCGGCCAGGACGTCGATCTGGGGCCAGGGCCGCTCGGGATTGACATGGTCGGGCGTCAGCGGGGAGACGCCGCCCCAGTCGTCGACCCCCGCGGCGATCAGCCGCCCGTACTCCGCGTCCACCAGGTTGGGCGGCGCCTGGAGGCAGGCGGAGGGGCCCATGATGTGCCGGGCGACGGCGACGGTGGCGACCAGCTCGTCCAGCTCGGCGTCGGGCATGGCGCGCATCGCCGTGTCCGGCTTGGCGCGGAAGTTCTGCAGGATCAGCTCCTGGATGCCGTGATAGGCGCGCGCCACACGGCGCAGCGCGAACAGGGACTCGGCGCGCTCCTCATAGGTCTCGCCGATGCCGATCAGCAGTCCGCTGGTGAACGGGACGGAGCTGCGCCCGGCGTCCTCCAGCACCCGCAGCCGCACGGCCGGTTCCTTGTCCGGGGAGCCGTAGTGCGGACCGCCGGGCTCGCTCCACAGCCGGGTCGCGGTGGTCTCCAGCATCATGCCCATGGAGGGGGCGACGGGCTTGAGCCGCTGGAAGTCGGTCCAGGTCATCACGCCGGGATTGAGATGGGGCAGCAGGCCCGTCTCCTCCAGGATCCGGATCGCCATCGCCCGCACATACGCGATGGTGTCGTCATAGCCCTCGGCGGCGAGCCACTCGCGCGCCTCGGGCCAGCGGTCCTCCGGCTTGTCCCCGAGGGTGATCAGCGCCTCTTTGCAGCCCATCTCGGCGCCGCGCCGGGCGATGGCGAGGACCTCGTCGGGCGACATGAACATCCCGTGTCCGGCGCGGCGGAGCTTGCCGGGGACCGTCGCGAAGGTGCAGTAATGGCAGGTGTCCCGGCACAGACGGGTGAGCGGGATGAAGACGCTCTTGGAGTAGGTGATGACGCCAGGGCGGCCCGCGGCGGCCAGACCGGCGTCCCGCACCCGGGCGGCCGAGGCGCACAGATCCTCCAGGTCGGCGCCGCGTGCCCGCAGCAGGACGGCGGCCTCGGTGACGTCGAGGGCCACGCCATCCCGGGCCCGCTTGAGGGCGCGGCGCATGGCGTTCTCGGTCGGGCGGGCGGACGTGTGATCGGTCATGGAGCCGAGCATACGAGCTGATCCAGTCGGCCCTCACAGCCTGTGGATAACCCGCCATGACCAACCGGCCACGACGGTCGGGCGATGGCCGGAGTGCTGTGACCCCTTACGGAGAAACGTTTCAGCTGTGCGCGTCGAAGCCGTTGCCATGACGGGACGTGGAAGGGGCCGCACCGCGCCGGGTTCCCCCATGACCCCGGGCACCCCGCCCGATATCTCCGCACTCATTCACCCCATGTGGCGCTCTTCACCATTCTTTGCACCCCTCTGTCCTTCCGCTGAGCCCGGCCCTCGTCCCGCGAGAGGCCGGCCGTCGCTCTCTCCTTCAGTCTCTTCGTACCGCGTTCACACATCACGCGGCCGGAGGGGCGCCCACGGCGGGACGGCTGAGCGCGGACACCCTGGGAGACAGGGGTCCCGATCGCCGGGCGCCGGATCCGTTGCTTTCGAAAAATGCCACATGACAGCATGCGAACCATGGGTAACGACGGGGGCGGAACGGCGGATCACGAGCGGCCGGTGCGGCTGGCGGACCTCACGGGCGGGAACGGATCCGCGGCGGATTCCGCGCCGCCGGGAACCCCAGCGGGATCCGGCCTGTCAGACGACCGGCTCGCCGCCGCACGGGGCCGGTTCGCCGCCCTCCTCACGGAGTTCCGCCGTACGCCGGTGCTCGTGCCGATCGATCCGTACGGCAGTCTGTGGACCGCCCAGCACGGCGGGATCCGCTGGATCTGCGCCTTCTCCGGCGAGGTGGCGCTCGCCCGCTTCGCTTACGCACAGGGGGACGCGGAGCGCGAGTGGGCGTACGAGACGTTCCTCGGCGCGCGGCTGCTGGATGTGATCGCGCCCGCGTTCGGCGGACCCACGGGCGTGGCGCTGGACGCGGGCAGCGAGGGCGGGATGCTCTTCCCGCCGCTGGCGGGGATCGTGCCGGACGCGGCGGCGGCCGACGGGGGCGAGCCCGAGTAGACAGCCGCGCCGTCGGCCCGCGGCCTCACCGGCCACGCGCCCCCAGGGCGGCGCCCACGCCGGGCACCCGTCACCAGGGATCGGAACCGCGCGTTCGTCCGGCCGCGCAACGGGTCAGGCGTCAGCCCTCGCCAGAGCGTCACTCCACGGACGTCGTCGCCCGCGCGTCACCCCCAGGATGTCGCCACCGGAGCGTCACCCCCAGGACGTCGCCACCGGAGCGTCACCCCCAGGACGTCGACCTGGCCGGCGCGGAGATCGGCGGGGTGCCAAGAACGCCGCCCTCCGTCCAGGGCGCGGCCTCTGGTGGTACGGAGGGTACGGAGAGTGCGGGCGGCGGTCACCCACGGGGGACGGGCACCCAGACGGTGTGCCCACCCGTCGCCCATGGGGGCGCCGCCGCCCCGTCCTCCCCGGCGGAGGGCGAGGGCCCGCCACGCCTCGCGCACCCCCGCGGGGAGCACCACCCGCTACCAGGGCGCGCGGAACGCCGCCCCGCCGGGCGGGCGGAGCACCGCTCCACCGCCTACTCCGCCGGGCTCCACTCCGCCACCAGGGGGGCGAGGTCGTCCAGTGTCCGCAGCGCCGCCTCGCCCTCGGTCGGCAGGCTCACCACCACTTCCGTCACCCCCAGCCGCGCGTAGTGCTCCAGCTTCCCTGGTGTCGGGTTGACCGCGTACGGCACGACCTGGGGCGCCGTGGAACCGCGTCCGGCCGCCTCCCAGGCCGCGCGCAGGGCGGTGAGGGAGGCGGCGAGGCCGGAGCCGCCGATGGGGAGCCAGCCGTCGGCGTGGGCGGCGATGTCGGCGAAGAGACGCGGGCCCGCGCCGCCGCCGAAGAGGACGCGCGGGGCGCCGTTGACCGGCTTGGGATGCGCGTAGGAGGCGCGTACGGAGCCGAACGCGCCGTCGTAGGCGGTGGGTTCGGGCGCCCAGAGGGCGCGCATCAGCTGGAGGCTGTCGGCGACCTGGGCGCGCCGGGTGGCCCAGCGCACGCCGTGGTCCTCGGCCTCCTCGCGGTTCCAGCCGTGCCCGACGCCGAGGGTGAGACGGCCGCCGGAGAGGTGGTCGAGGGTGGCGACGCGCTTGGCCAGGTCGACGGGGTCGTGCTGGGCGACGAGGGTGACGCCCGTGCCGAGGGCGATCCGCTCGGTGACCGCCGCCGCTTGGGCGAGCGCGACGAAGGGGTCCAGGAGGCGCCCGTACTCCGGCGGCAGCGCGCCGCCGCCGGGAAAGGGGCTCGACCGCTCCACCGGGATATGGCTGTGCTCGGGGAGGTACAGGCCCGCGAAGCCACGGTCCTCAAGCTCCCGCGCCAACCGCACCGGCGTGATGGTCTCGTCCGTCAGGAAGATGGTCGTGGAGATGCGCATGGGGCTTCCTCCGCAGGGGAGCGCGTCGGCGCGTACGAATGGGACCCGTTCCGGGTGCGGGCGCTGAGGCTCGCGGCAGCGGCACGAGAGGTGCGGCACAGGGAAACGTACGCGGCGCCACAGGACACGACAACGTCATCAGAACGCCATCTTGGCCAACCTTCTCCCTTGCGGCGCGGTCAACGGGCCAGTACCAGGGTCAGGACGGACGCGCGCGCCGCGTCCCGCACCGGTACCCCGTCACCATGGCACCGCCCGGCGCGTGTTCCCGCTCCCCCCTCCCTCGTTACGGGAGCCGGGGCCGCGTCTCGCTCCGCCCGCTCGCCGTACCGGCCCCGCGCGCCACCGTACGACCGCGGGACGGGCCCGCGGGCCGTGGGAGTGCGGGACCGCAGGAGTGCACGACGGCAGGACCGCCACACCACCGCAGGGCCGTAACCGCAACCACCGCACCGCCAGACGACCGCCACGACCGCCACGGCACCGCCGTACGACCACCGCGCCACCACGACCACCGCGTCACCACGGCCCCCTCCCGGCGCGCGCCCGCGGGCCCCCGGCGGCCGTCCCGGCGGCGCGCCACCGAGCCATCCAGCCAGCCATCGAGGAGTCACTCCCATGAGCAACGAGGCCGCTTCCGCCATCCCCCGCCGTGGACTGCTCGCGACCGGAGCCGCCGCCGCGATGACACTGGGAGGCGTGAGCTTCGCGAACGCGGCACCGCGCGACAGCGGCGAGGTCACCAGAGTGGTGACCGGCACCCTGCCTCCGGGCGCGCCGGACTACGTCTATCTCCCCGTGGAGGTCCCGCGCGGGGTGCGCGAGATACACGTCTCCTATAGCTACGAGCGGCCCGCCGTCCCCGTCGGCACGCTGGGCAACGCACTGGACATCGGGATCTTCGACGAGCGCGGCACGGACCTCGGGGGTGAGGGGTTCCGGGGCTGGTCGGGGGGCGCGCGCTCGGAGTTCTTCGTCCGCGCGGACGACGCCACGCCCGGCTATGTCCCCGGCCCCGTGTCGGAGGGGACCTGGCACATCGTCCTGGGCCCGTACACCGTGGCGCCCCAAGGGCTCGGCTACGCGGTGACCGTGACCCTCCGGTTCGGCGAGTCCGGCGAGACGCCCGAGCCCGTCTACCCGCCGGAGCGCGCGCGGGGGCGCGGGCGCGCCTGGTACCGGGGTGACTGCCATCTGCACTCCTGGTACTCCGACGGACGGCGCACCCCCGCCGAGATCGGCGCGCTGGCCCGCGCGGCCGGGCTGGACTTCATCAACACCTCCGAACACAACACCCATGCGGCGCATCCGCACTGGGCGGCCGTCGCGGGCCCGGACCTGCTGGTGCTGACCGGGGAGGAGATCACCACGCGCAACGGGCACGTGGTCGCGCTGGGAACGGACCCGGGCACGTTCGTGGACTGGCGCTACCGGGCCGGGGAGAACCGGTTCGGCCGGTTCGCGCGGGAGATCCGGCGCGCCGGGGGCCTGGTCGTGCCCGCCCATCCGCACGCCACCTGTCTGGGCTGCAACTGGAAGTTCGGCCTCGGCGAGGCGGACGTCGTGGAGGTCTGGAACGGCTCCTGGGGCACCGACGACGAGGTCGCGGTCCAGGCGTGGGACGCGACGCTGGCCCGGGGCGGCTGGATCCCCGCGATGGGCAGCAGCGACACCCACCGCCACCCCGACCCCGTCGGCACCCCGCAGACCGTCGTCCTCGCCGAGACACTGAGCCGTGCGGCGATCCTGGAGGGCCTGCGCCGGGGCCGCAGCTACGTCGCCGAGTCCCGGGCCGTCACGCTCGCGCTCACGGCCTCGGACGGCCGCGGCCGGACCCGTGGCATGGGCGGGCGCCTCACCGTGGACGCCGACACGCCCGTGACGGTACGCGCGGAGGTCTCGGGGGCGCCGGGGACGGTGCTGCGGCTGCTGACGGACCAGGGTGTGGTGCGTACGGAGGCGGTGGGCGCGACCGGGCACGCGGTGGCGACCTGGGCGACGACGCCGCAGAACGCGGCGTACACCCGGGTGGAGGTGCGGCGGGCGGGCGCGATGGTCGCGCTGAGCAACCCGGTCTTCCTGCGGCCTGGAGAGTCCTGACCCACGGAGGCGCCGACCCACGGCAGCCGTGACCCGCGAGAAGCGTGGAAGCCGTGATCCGCGAACGTCCTGGTCCACGCGGACCCCGGCCCGGGAGGCTCTGATCCGCGAACGTCCTGGTCCACGGAGGCTCTGGCCCGGGAGGCCCTGATCCGCGAGCCTCCTGGTCCACGGACGCTCTGGCCCGGGAGGCCCTGGCCCGGGACGTCCTGGTCCACGGACGCTCCGGCCCGGGACGCCAGGGGCCGTTCCACCGCCGGGGACCGGGTCCGGTGCGGACGCGGTCCCCGGCTGGTGCCCGGCGGGGCCTCGCGGGGCCCCCACAGCCCCACAGGGCCCCACCGGGCCTCGAAGGGGCCCACGCGGAGGCTGGCAGCCCCCCAGGACCCCTGAGGTCAGTCGGCGAGGGTGAGCGAGGGGGTCTCGCGGGTGAGGACCTCGCCCCGGAAGAAGGCGGGGCTGCGGCGCCCCATCACCAGCATGATCACCAGGCCGAGCCCCAGCAGCCCCACGCCGATGGCGAAGACGGAGCCGACGCCGAAGACGGCGGAGCCGCTGCCGTAGGCCGGGTCCCACATGTCGTACAGCGTCTTGCCGAAGACGGCGGCCAGCAGCAGTCCGCCCACCACCGGGAAGACGCCCTTGAAGAGCAGGTCACGCCCGGAGCGGGTCAGCTCGCGGCGGAAGTACCAGGCGCAGGCGAGCGCCGTCAGCGAGTAGTAGAAGCAGATCATCAGGCCGAGCGCGTAGATCGTGTCGACCAGGACGTTCTCGCTGACCAGGGTCATCACCGTGTAGAAGACGCCGGTCGCGATACCCGCGACCACGGTGGCGCGTCCGGGGGTCTTGAAGCGGGGGTGGACCCGGGCGTACGAGGGCGGAAGGGCCTCGTACGTCGACATCGCCAGCACCGTGCGCGCCACCGGGATGAACGTGGTCTGGAGGCTCGCGGCGGCCGAGGCGAGCACGGCGACGAAGAGGAGGACTCCCAGGCCGGGGCCCATGACCGGCCCGGCGAGGGCGGCGAAGACGTTGTCCGAGGTCTCCGGGTTGGCCAGGCCGAGGCCCTTGTCGCCGGAGCCGACGGCCATCTGCGCGGCGATGCCGGTGGCGAGATAGGCGCCGACGAGGACGACCATCGCGACCAGGGCGGCGCGTCCGGGGGTCCTGTCGCTGCCGGTGGTCTCCTCGTTGGCGGCGAGCGAGGCGTCCCAGCCCCAGTACATGAAGATCGAGAGCGACAGGCCCGCGGTGAAGGCCGCGAAGGACTCCACGGCGAACGGGTTCAGCCACTCCGCCGAGAAGGAGAGCGAGGTGTCGAAGGAGTCCGCCTTGCCCAGCGCCATGGCGACGAAGATCCCCAGCACCAGGAGCTGGAGGCCGACGAGGGCGTACTGGACGCCCTTGGTGGCGGTCATGCCCCGGTAGCTGATCGCGGTGGCGGCGGCGATCAGGACGAGGACGGTCAGGATGTGGACGGCCTTGTTGTCGTCGAGGGCGGCGATGGACTCGCTGCCGGTGATCTCCCCGGCGAGCAGCCAGAAGAACGAGGTGGCCACGCCCGCGAGGTTGGAGAGCACGATGATCGTGGCGATCACCAGCCCCCAGCCGCACATCCAGCCGAGCCGGGGGCCGAACGCCTTCACGGTCCAGGTGAAGGAGGTGCCGCAGTCCGGCATGACCCGGTTGAGCTCACGGTAGGCGAAGGCCACCAGGAGCATCGGCAGAAAGCCCGCGAGGAAGATCGCGGGCATCTGGAGCCCGACCTCGCCCGCGGTGGAGCCGAGGGTGGAGGTCAGGCAGTAGACCGGGGCGACGGTGGAGATGCCGATGACCGCGCTGCCCGTGAGCCCGACGGAGTTCCCGCCCAGCCCCTTGGCGCGTACGGCGCGGGACGGACGGACACCGCCGTCGGGGGCGCCCCGGCCCGCGTCTCCGGCCTGCGGCCGCATATCCACCTGAGTCATGAACAGGACGTTAAATGCTGCGGTTTCCACATCTAGCGGGAAAGCTGCCGATTGCCGGACCTTGGATTCCACAAGAAGAAACGGAAAATCCCTGCGCATGTAAACCTACGATGGATTCCGGGCGCTTGTTACAAGGGATGCCGCCCTTTCCAGCAGGTGCGATAACCGCAGCGGAGCCCGTTTTGCCCCATTTCAAAATTTCCCGACGCCGTCGTCGGACCCGATGGGCCCGGCCCGCCGCACCCTCGTCACCGACCGGCACCCGGCCCGCCGCCGTACCCGGTACGCGCGGCGGTACGGGGGTGAGCGGTACGCGGCGGACTGACACCGCCGCGCGCCCGCGCGTACGCCCCCACCGAGCGTCCCTCCCGCACGGCGCGCGGCCAGCACCGCACAACCCCGGCCCCCCGTACCGCACGCCCCCCTGCCCCGCGCCCAGACACGCGCCACCGCCCGCGACGCCCCCAGAGGACGCGCCCCGCGCCCGCTATCCCGCCCACACCACCGCCTGGGTCTCGCTGTAGGCGCGCAGGGCGTACGCACCCACATCACGCCCCACCCCGCTCATCTTGAAGCCGCCGAACGGCGCCTCCATGTTCCGGCCGACCGTGTTGACGCCCACTCCGCCCGAGCGCAGCGCGGCGGCGACCCGGAAGGCGCGCGCGGAGTCCCGCGACCAGACATAGCTCATCAGCCCGTAGTCGCTGTCGTTGGCGAGCGCCACGGCCTCCTCCTCGTCGTCACAGACCAGGACGGCCACCACCGGGCCGAAGATCTCCTCCCGGACGATCCGCATCCCGCTCCCGCACCCCGTGAAGAGCGTGGGCGCCACATAGAAGCCGCGTTCCAGACCCGGCCGCTCCCCACCCGCCACCAGGGTCGCGCCCTCCGCGCGTCCCAGCTCCACATAGGACTCGACCCGCTCCCGGTGGGCGGCGGAGATCACCGGCCCCACGACGGTTCCCGGCACGGCGGGATCGCCGACCGGCAGCCGCCGCAGATAGGCGGTGAGCCGCGCGACGAGGTCGTCGTGGACGGCGCGCTGGACGATGACCCGGGTCGGTGCCGTACAGATCTGGCCGCTGTAGAAGGAGAAGGTCGTCCCGATGCCCCGGACCGCCGCGTCCAGGTCCGCGTCCTCGAAGACGAGGGCCGCGCCCTTGCCGCCCAGCTCCATCAGCTGGCGCCGCATCGCCCGGCCGCAGACCCCGCCGATCCGCCGGCCGACCGCCGTCGAACCGGTGAAGCTGACCATGTCCACGTCCGGGCAGTCGACGGCGGCCTCGCCCACGGCGGGCGAGGAGCCGCTCACCACATTGACCACCCCCGGCGGAACGCCCGCCTCCGAGAGCGCCTCGGCCATCCGGTAGACGGAGAGCGGATCCTGCGGCGCGGGCTTGACGACCACGGTGTTGCCCATGGCGAGCGCGGGGGCCACCTTGCCCGCCGCGTTGGCCCACGGGTTGTTGTACGAGGTCACACAGGTGACCACACCCACCGGGCGGCGCACGGCCAGCGCGCCGAGCAGGGCGCCCCACCCCATCGGCCCGGCGGCGGTGAGCTGCGGCGGCAGCGGCTCCTCCACGGACTCCAGCGCACCGCGCGCGTACCGGCGGAACCGGGCCGCCGCGACACCCACGTGCAGGGCCCGCGCCGTCGCGGTCGTCGCGCCGCTCTCGGCCCGCGCCAGCGCGGTGTACGGATCGGCCCGGCGCTCGATGACATCGGCCGCCGCGTCGAGGATCCGGGCGCGTTCCTCGGGCCGGGTGCGCGACCAGGCGGGGAACGCCGCACGGGCGGCGGCCGCGGCGGCGTACACCTGCTCGCGGCCGGCCTCGGGCGCCAGCCCGACAGGCCGTTCGGTCGCGGGGTCGATCACCTCGTAGTGGCCACCGTCGGGTTCGGTCCACTCGCCGCCGATGAGCAGGGACTGCGGGTCCATCGTCCGCGCACCACCTCGCGCTCGTCCCGCGCTCATGCCGCGCGCCCCTCGCGGGGGCGGCGGACGCGGGAGCCGGAAGAAGGGTTCACAAGGCATCCAGGGACGGAAGGAGACCACCCCTCGGAAGCCATCAGGGCACGGAGGCGACCCGGACTCGAAAGCCACGCGGGCGGGGAAGCGGTCCGGACGAGGGAGCGGCCCCGGCATGGACGCAGTCCAGACGCGACCACGACCGGGTCACGCGCATCACCGGGTCGCGGCACCCTGGCCGCCCGGACCCGGACCCGGACCCGGACCCGGAACCAGGCGGCCACGGACGGGAACCGTGTCATCGCGTGGCCACCGGGCCCGCTCACCGTGTGGCCACCGGGCCCGCTCACTCCATGAACCTCGCGCCCGCTCACCGTGTGGACACCGTCCTCGTGTCGCGGCCCGAGCGGAGCACACGCCCCGGCACCGCGCCCGTCGCCACGTCGTCCCGCAGCGTCTCCACCCCGTTCACCCGCACGGACACCACCCCCACCGCCTTGGCGTCCAGCCGTGGGCTCTCCCCCGGCAGGTCGTACACCAGCGTCGCCGCGCCCGCGTCGATCCGCTCCGGGTCGAAGAGCACCAGGTCCGCGTGGTGACCGGGGCGGATCCGCCCCCGCTCCCGCAGCCCGAAGAGCCGCGCGGGATCGTCGGTGAGCATCCGGACGGCCTCCTCCAGGGGCACCAGCCGACGCCCCCGCAGACAGTCGCCCAGGAAGCGTGTGGTGTAGGGCGCGCCGCACATGCGGTCGAGGTGGGCGCCCGCGTCGGAGCCGCCGAGGAGGACGTCCTCGTGGCGCCAGGTGCGCCGGCGCAGTTCCCAGGAGGCGGGGTCGTTGTCGCGGGGCATCGGCCACAGCACGGTCCGCAGCCCGTCGTCGGCGCAGATCTCCACCAGGCAGTGGAAGGGCTCCTGACCGCGCTCGGCGGCGATGCCGGAGACCACGCGCCCCTTCAGGCCCTCGTTCGCGGCACTGTAGGTGTCGCCGATGACATAGCGGCCGAAGTCGGCGAGGCGCCGGAAGATCCCGGCCTCCTCGGAGGAGGCGCGTCGCAGCATCTCCGTACGGACGGCGGGGTCGCGCAGCCGGGCGATCCGCTCCGGCACGGGCAGCGCCAGGATCTCGCCCCAGCCGGGCAGCAGGTTGAGCGCGCAGAAGGTGCCGAGGGACATGTTCATGGGCGTGAGGATCGGCATGGTGAGCGCGACGACCCGGCCCCCGGCCGCCCGGGCCCGCGCGCCGGCCTGGAGCTGGCGGGGGACGCGGGTCGGCTCGGCGGCGTCGATGGTGAGGACGTTCCAGTTGAGCGGGCGGCCCGCGACGGCGGACATCCGGGCCAGCAGGTCGATCTCCGCGTCGCCGAACCGGTCCAGACAGCCCGCGAGGATCGCCTCCAGCTGGGTGCCCTCGTGCTCGCCGACGGCACGGCACAGGGCGAGCAGTTCCTCGGGGCGGGCGTGCCGGGAGGCGACGGGCCGCCCGTCGCCGTCGGCGTGGGTGGTGGACTGGGTGGTGGACAGTCCCCAGGCGCCCGCCGCCATGGCGTCGTGCAGGAGGTCGACCATGCGCCGCAGTTGCCCGGGGGTGGGCTGGCCGCCGACGGCGTCCTCGCCCATGACGTACCGCCGCAGGGCGCAGTGGCCCACCATGAATCCGGCGTTGACGGCGATCCGCCCCTCCAGGGCGTCGAGGTACTCCCCGAAGGAATGCCAGTTCCAGGGCGCGCCCTCCTCCAGCGCGACCAGGGACATGCCCTCCACCCGGGCCATCATCCGCCGGGTGTAGTCGGCGTCCTGGGGGCGCTCGGGGTTGAGCGGGGCGAGGGTGAAGCCGCAGTTGCCCCCGGCGACGGTGGTGACGCCGTGGTTCATCGAGGGCGTGGCGTAGGGGTCCCAGAAGAGCTGGGCGTCGTAGTGGGTGTGCGGATCGACGAACCCGGGCGCCAGCACCAGCCCGTCGGCGTCCTCGCTCGTCGCCGCGGACTCCCCGACACCACCGGGCGGCCCGATGACGGCGATCCGCCCGCCCGTGATCCCGACGTCGGCCACGCGGGCGGGCGCTCCCGTGCCGTCCACGACGGTCGCCGAGCGGATGAGGTGGTCGAGCATGGTGTTCCCTTCCCTGTCTCCTGGTGGCGCGACACCCAGACACACACAGACACACACAGACGTCCCGGCATCCCCGGCGACCCTCCTGGTGACGCGGTACGCGCGGGCCCTGGTGACGTGGTGACGCGGGGCGGCCCCGGTGACGCGGCGGCACGAGAGCGGCCCCCGGCGACACGGTCCGTGTGCGGCCCCCGGGGACGCGTCTCCCGCGCGCGACTCAGGTGACGCGCCCCGTGTACGCGACCACGTGACGCGGCCCGTGTACGCGACCAGGTGACGCGCCATCCGCGCGCGCCCCGCCCGACCGCCGTGCCCCCCTCACACCCCGCGCCCCCTCACACTCCCCGCTCGACCGCCGCGTCCCGGAAGCGCCGGGTCCGGTGGACCGGCTCGGTGTCGAGGACCGGGATGACCCGCTCGCCGATCAGCCGCAGCGAGGTGAGGGTGGCCTCGTGCCCGATGTCGACGGGGACGCCGAAGACCACCTGGTCGGCCCCGGCCTGCTCCCACCGCTTGCACTGCTGGAGCACCTCGCCGGGATCACCGCAGATCAGCAGCTCCTCGGCGATCAGCAGCTCCACGACCTCCTCGGTGTACTCGGGGATCAGCTCGGGCCAGCGCGGGATGCCCTCGGGACGGGGGAAGGTGTCGTGGTAGCGGAAGACCAGCGACTGGAGGTAGTTCAGCCCGGCGCCCGCGGCGATCCGGACCGCCTCATCATGGGTCTCGGCGCAGATCGCGGTCGTGGTGACCATGAGGTTGTCGTTGACGAAGTCCCCGACGGGCTCGGCCTCGCGCACCGCCGTCTTGTAGGCGTCCAGCGCCCACGTCATGTCGGAGACCTTGGCGACGCTGAAGCCGAGGACGCCGAGTCCCTTGCGGCCCGCCATGGCGTACGAGGGCGGTGACCCCGCCGCGTACCACATGGCCGGGTGGGACCCTCCGTACGGTTTCGGCAGGATCTTGCGCGGTGGCAGCGACCAGTGGGTGCCCTGGAAGCCGGGGTACTCGTCCGCCAGCCACATCCGGGGGAACTCGGCGATCGTCTCCTCCCACATCGCCTTGGTCGCGTTCATATCGGTGATGCCTGGGAGGAAGCCGAGGATCTCATGGCTGCCCGCGCCCCGCCCGGAGCCGAACTCGAAGCGGCCCTCGGAGAGGTGGTCGAGCATGGCGACCTTCTCGGCCACCTTGACCGGGTGGTTGACGGCGGCGAGCGGGTTGAAGATGCCCGCGCCCAGGTGGATCCGGTCGGTGGCATGGGCGAGGTAGCCGAGGAAGACATCGCTGGCGGAGAGGTGGGAGTACTCCTCCAGGAAGTGGTGTTCGGTGGCCCAGGCGTACTTGAAGCCGCAGCGGTCGGCCTGGATGACGTACTCCGCCTCCCGCATCAGCGCCGTGTGCTCGGCGCGCGGATCGGACCCGGCCCGACGGCCGACGTACCCCTGCACGAAGATCCCGAACTCCACCGGGCCACCGCCCTTCCCCGCGTCACACTTCTGACGGAGCTGACGCATCGTCAGATCTCGACGGGGACGACTGTTTCACCGCAGGGGTACGCCGTCAATAGCTGACGAGCCGTCAGCTATTCCTCAGATCAGGGTGGTCCCGGCCAGCCAGCCGCCGTCGATGACGAAGGGCTGACCGGTGATGTACGAGGAGTCATCGCTGGCCAGGAAGACGGCGAGCCGGGCGACCTCCTCCGGCAGCCCCGCCCGGCCCATCGGGACCAGGCGCTTGTAGAAGCTCGCCAGCTCCCGGCCGGAGCCCGGCGGGCCCTTCTCGACCGAGGTGTCCACCAGGGAGTAGTCGGCCATGGGGGTGTCGATCGCCCCCGGGCAGATGGCGTTGACCCGGATGCCCTTCTTCGCCAGCTCCAGGGCGGCCACCTGGGTCAGTCCGATGATGGCGTGCTTGGTGGCGCCGTAGGAGGAGGTCCCGGCGACCCCGAGTATCCCGGTGACCGAGGAGATGTTGATGATGGAACCCCCGGTCGCGATCTCGGGCGCGACGGCCCGGATACCGAGGAAGGTCCCGATCTGGTTCACCCGGGTGACTAACTCGAACTCCTCCACCGGAGTGTTCACGATCTCGTTGTACCGCAGGATCCCGGCATTGTTGACCAGGCAGTCGATGGCACCGAACCGCTCCTTGGCGGCGGCCACCGCGGTCCGCCACTCCTCCTCGCTGGTCACATCGAGATGGTGGTAGGCGGCGTTGTCGCCGATCTCCTCCGCGACCTTGGCGCCCTCGTCGTCCAGGACGTCGGTGAGGACGACCCGGGCGCCCTCGGCGGCGAAGATCCGGGCCTCCTGCTCGCCCTGACCACGCGCCGCGCCGGTGATGAAGGCGACCTTGCCCGCGAGCCTGCCGGTCTCGGCTGCTGCGCCTGCTGCGTCTGACATGGGAAAACGCTCCTTCATAAGGTGAGGTGGGGGGCGACCTCGGCGGCGAAGGCGGCCATCTGGTCGAGCAGTTCGGTACGGTCACGGCTCCGGAACCGCACCTGGATCTGGTGCGCGCCCATCTCCGCGTACTCCCGCAGGGAGGCCGCGATCTCCTCCGGAGCGCCGGTCAGGGTCCGCCGCCCGACCGGCCAGGAGGGCGCGCCGACGTACAGGGGTTCGGCGATGGCCCCGATCACCAGGGGCCGCCCGGCGCCCGCACGCTCCCGCAGGGCGTGGAGCGTGGCGATCCGACCGGGCAGCCGGGAACGGGGGTCGCCCTGGGGGAGCCAGCCGTCGCCCCGGAGCGCCGCCCGGCGCAGCGCGGCGGGCGAGGACCCGCCGACCCACACCGGCACGGACGGCTGTACGGGGCGGGGCCGCTGCCCCAGTCCGGCGAAGGAGAACCGCTCCCCGTGGAACTCGGGGAACTCCTCCGGCCCGAGCGCCGCCCGCAGCGCGTCGATGGACTCGTCGAGCAGGGGACCGCGCCCGGCGAAGTCGGCGCCGAGCGCGTGGAACTCCTCCGCCACGTGCCCGGCACCGACCCCGAGGACCAGCCGGCCACCGGAGAGGTGGTCCAGCGTGGCGTACTGCTTGGCGGTGACGAGGGGATGGCGCAGCCCGACGACGGCGACATGGCTGAGCAGCCGCACCCGGGCGGTGACCGCCGCGAGATAGGCGAGGGTGGCGACCGGGTCGTACCAGACGGTCGACATGGTCCCGGCGAGCCGCCGGGGCACCGCGACATGGTCACAGACCGCGATGTAGTCGAAGCCGCCCCGGTCCGCCGCGCGGGCGACCTCGACCAGGTCATCCGGGACCGCCGTGACCTCCCAGCGCTCGGCGTAGAGCCCGCTCTGGGACTGGACGGGAAGCTGGATGCCATAGGCGAGCCGCCCCCCGGTCGGTACCCGTGTGCGCACGTTGGTCCTCCTGACGGGGGCCTGGCGTCCTGTCCCATGGCGTTCGGAGAGCGGTGGTCAGCCGCCTTCCGGGGCGGCGGTGGTCAGCCGCCTCCCGAGGCACGAGGGCCTCTCGTTCGGATCTCGCTGGGCTCGCGCGCCCCGCACCGCTCCCTCATCCAGCCTGATCGAGACGGAAGGCCCCAGGGCCCGCCTGATCCATCAGAGAGGCCCTGGTGCGGGTGGCTCGGTTCCGTAGCGCTCGGCGGCTCGGTGGTCCCCTCGCCCTGAGGTGGTGCCCTCACACATCCCGCCCGGGATGTCGTCCTCACCACCCCGTGCGGGATGTGGTCCTCACGATCCCCTCCGGGGCCGCGCTCTCGCGATCCCGCCCGCCTGGCGGGCGGAGGGCGTTTCTTCCCAAGGCCCCGGGGCCGGCGGCCTTGTCGTGACGGCTCCCGGGGGTGTCCCGGCATCCCGCCGTCATCGTGATACCTGATACCTCGTCAGGCAAGGGCCGGGGCGGCACACGGGCACACCGCCCACGCGTCCGGGCGGCGCACGGGCACACCGCCGGGCACCACGCCGGATGCCCGGGCGGGCACCGCGCCGGGCACCCACCCCACCCCCACCATCCGGCCGCGCGCCCATCTCCGGCCCACCCGCGGGCCATGACTCCCCCACTCGCGCACCACACCCCCACGGGATCCGCTTCTCCATGAGGGGCCACCCCAACCCGCCGACCACCCGCCCCATACACGCCTTTCCTCCCTGAATCGACCTGCCCTCTATGTTCCAGATATACGGAGATAAAGGGCTCGCTCGATGGCCGAATCCCAGAGGGTGTTCTCTGCCTCCTTGGCCGGGATACCCCGCCCCGACAGACTCAGCCGACCCGACGGCCCCAGGGCGCTCGAAGGTCTCCATCGATCCGGACCGAGCGGCCTGGATGGCTCGGTCGCTTCGCGGAGCGCTCCACTCCGCGCCTCCGCTCCCCGGCAACGGCCCATCTCGGCCGAACAGACGGGCGAAACAAGACAGCCATGCCAAGGCTCCCCCAGACCCCTTGGAAAACCGGGCGCCCGTGTGCTGATGTTCCCGCCCCCTCACCGGTACGGGACGCCGGCCGAGGGCCATCGACAAGGGACACACATCGAACCAACACCACAGAGGCATCGGAGGGATGCGACATCATGCGGCAGAACCACAGTCCCCAAACCAGCGGCCCGAGAACGCGATCCGGCCATGACGACGGCCCTGGCGTCCCCGTCGTGCGGGCGGACACCCTGGTGATCGACTCGGCGGGGCGGCGCGTCGCCGACGGCCTGGAACTGACCGTCGGTGCGGGAGAGGCGGTCGCGATCACCGGCCCGCCGGGAAGCGGAAAAACGGCACTCCTCAACTGCCTCGCCGGACTGGCCCGCCCCACTTCGGGCTATGTCGAGATCGCGGGAGGGCGAGTGAGCACGATGGCCGAGGACCAGGCGGCCCTCTACCGGCTGACCCACATCGGCATGGTCTACCAGTCCGACGAGCTGATCCCCGAACTGAGCGTGACGGAGAACCTCGCGTTGCCCGCGATGTTCGCCGGACACACCCGGGCCCGTGACCGGGCCCCCCATCTGCTGACCCTGCTCGGCCTCGACGGACTCGGAGACCGGGCCCCCGTCGACCTCTCCCATGACCAGTGCCGCCGGGTGGCCATCGCCCGCGCCCTGGTGTGCGACCCGGCCGTGGTACTGGCCGACAACCCCACGGGCGCCTTGCCCGAACCGGACGCCGACCTCGTGACGTCCGCCCTGGTGGCCGCCTGCCGCACCCGTGGCACGGCCCTGGTGCTGGCCACCGAGGCCCCCGCCACGGCGGCCCGGCTGGACCGCACCCTGTTCCTCCAGCACGGACTGCTCACCCCGTACCAGCCCTGATCCACGCCCTACCGCGCCGGGGTGCCGCCACGCCCCGGACGACCCCCGCCTGAGCGCCCACGCCGTCCGGGCTCCCGCGCCGCCCCACCCGGACACCGGGTCAGGGCGCCGGACCACGGCATCGGCCCAGGACGCGAGCCGGAGACGACCGGCACCCCCGCCCCGGCCCCGACCGGCCCACCGCCCCCGGCTCCCCTCCGGGGCGCCAGGCCCGGGCACCTCCTGGCCCCTGGCGCCGGAGCCGCGCGATCCCCTCCGTACCGGAACCTCCGGCGGCGCGGACCGCCCCCGCGTTCAGCGGCCGTTCATTCAGCCCACCTCAAGACCCAGCGTCGTCGCCAGCACCACCGCCTGCTGAAGGTCGATACGGGCCCCGGCGAGCCGGACCGTACGCGGGTCCAGGGCCGAGAGGTCGCTGCCGCGCAGATCCGCCCCGCTGAGGTCGGCCCGCTCCAGCTGGGCGCCCGAGAGGTCCACGGAGGTCAGACCGGCCCCCGCCAGATCCGCGCCCGTGAGGTCGCACTCCCGCAGCCGGACTCCGTCGAAGGACACCCCCCGCAGACCGGCGCCGGACAGGGTGGTGAAGGACCAGTCCCCGCCCGTCACCTTCAGCAGGCTGATGTCACAGCCCTGGAAGGTGCTGCCGACCGCCTTGCACTGGTCGAAGTGCGTGTCGAAGAAGACACAGCGATTGAAGACGCAGTTGGTGAACGCCGCGTTCCGGTGGCGTGAGGCGTTGAACCGGACGCCCGAGAAGGTGCACCCGTCGAACACCGCCCCCTCGTTCTCCACCTCCGTCCAGTCCAGGTCGTAGAAGACGGAACGGATGAACCGCTCGCCGGTCAGCACCCGCCCGTACCAGTCCTCATCCCGGATCTCCTCGTCACGGACCTCCTCATGACGGATCTCCTCGTCACGGACCTCCTCATGACGGATTCCCTCGTCATGGATCTGCTCGTCACGGGCCTGCCCGATACCCGTCTCCTCGATACGCGTCTCCTTCCGGGACCCCTCGCCCCCGGCCTCCCGGCCCTGGCCCCACCAGCCGGGACCTCCTCCCTGATCGCCGCTCCGGTGACCGCCTCCCCCGTGGGCGGCCCCCGGAGCAGCCCCCTGAGCGGCCCGCCCCGCCACTTCCGGGGAGTCACGGGACTCACGGGACTCATGGGAGGAGGACCCGCCTGCCGCACGCCCACGCCGGTTCGCCATGTCCCCATGGAACACCCCGCCACTGACAATCGCCCCTGACCTGCGAGTCAGCCGGCCCGAGCGCCAGCCGGACGAACCAGACGGAACCACCGGACCGGGCAGCGGTCAGCGGTCAGCCACCACAGCCCCTCCGCCGCCGGCCCCCGCCCGCAAGCCCCTCCGCCAGCAGCACCACGCCCTCACCCCGCCCACAGCCCCTCCGCCGTCAGCCCCAGCAGCTCGATCGCGTTCCCCCGTACGATCGCCTCCACCACCTCCGGCGCCAGGTGCGCCATCTGCTCCTCGCCCACCTGGCGCGAGTGCGGCCAGGTGGAGTCCGAGTGGGGGTAGTCGGTCTCGTACAGCACGTTCCCCGCGCCGATGGCGTCGAGGTTGCGCAGGCCGAAGGCGTCGTCGAAGAAGCAGCCGTAGACATGGCCCGCGAACAGTTCGGACGGCGGGCGCAGCACCTTGTCGGCGACACCGCCCCAGGCCCGGTTCTCGCGCCAGACGACGTCCGCGCGCTCCAGGATGTAGGGGATCCAGCCGATCTGGCCCTCCGCGTACATGATCCGGAGGCGGGGAAAGCGTTCGAACTTCCCGCTCATCAGCCAGTCGACCATCGAGAAGCAGCAGTTGGCGAAGGTGATGGTGGAGCCGACGGCGGGCGGCGCGTCGGCGGAGGTGGAGGGCATCCGGGAGGACGAGCCGATATGCATGGCGATGACCGTGCCGGTCTCGTCGCACGCCCGCAGGAAGGGGTCCCAGTCGTCGCCGTGGATCGACGGCAGCCCGAGGAAGGGCGGGATCTCGGAGAACGCCACCGCTCGCACGCCCCGCGCCGCGTTCCGCCGTACCTCCGCCGCCGCCAGGCCGGCGTCCCACAGGGGGACCAGCGTCAGCGGTATCAGCCGCCCCTGGGCCTGGGGCCCGCACCACTCCTCCACCATCCAGTCGTTGTACGCGCGGACCGCGAGCAACCCGAGTTCGCGGTCCTTGGCCTCGGTGAAGGTCTGGCCGCAGAAGCGCGGGAAGGTGGGGAAGCAGAGCGCGGACTGCACATGGTTGGCGTCCATGTCGGCGAGCCGCTCGGGGACGCTGTAGGAGCCGGGCCGCATCTGCTCGTAGGTGATGACCTCCAGCCGGATCTCGTCGCGGTCGTGGCCGACGGCGGTGTCGAGCCGGGTCAGAGGCCGCCGCAGCCCCTCGTACAGCCACCAGTCACCGACCGGCCCGTCATCGCCCTTCTCGCCCATGACCGGGGTGAACCTGCCACCGAGGAAGGTCAGTTCCTTCAGGGGCGCGCGGACGATCCGGGGCGCGACGTCCCGGTACTTCGACGGGAGCCGGTCCCGCCAGACATGGGGCGGCTCCACCGTGTGGTCATCCACCGAGATGATCTTCGGGAAGGTCTCCATGCGGTCACCGTAGCGCCGATCTGACGGTTCGTCAGTAACGCGGGACGCGGTGCGCGGCGCCACCGCTCCGGACCGCGGTACGAGGAGTCCGGGCCCGCCCCCGTACACCGACCCGCCCCGCCCTCGCCCCCACCCCCACTCCCCTGCGCGCGACCCGGCCACGCGCGCCCCGGAGCCAATGACCGGCCACGCGCCCCTCGGCCCCACCCCCGCGCCCGCCCCCGCCCCCGCCCCCGCCACGCACCGAACCCCCGACCCTCCACACAAGCAACCCAAACCGCCCTCCACCCGTCTCCCCGGGTGCCTATACATCGCGCGTATACACCGTGTGTATAGTTCGAGAGCGCCCTCCGGCCACCCATACGGACGCGGCGCGGCCCGCCATGCCCAGCACCCACCCAGGGGGATCCGCCATGCCCAGCAGAGCCCGAAAAGCGAGCCTTGTCGCCCTCGTCGCCCTCGCGGCGGCGTCGGGCCTCGTCCTCAGCAGCTGCGGCCAGGACCGGATCGAGCCCGCCGACGCCCGCGCGCAGGCCATCGAGGACGGCAAGCGGATCGACGACACGGCCGAGCCCGGCACCGGCACGGGCTCAGGCACGGACAACGCCACCACCGGCACCGGCACCGGCACCGGCACCACGGGCGCTCCCGCCACCACCCCCCGCGGCGGCGCCCGCTCCCTCCCCCTCGGCCAGCTCCCCCTGAACCAGATCCCGGTCGACTGCGAGAAGGCCAAGTGCATCGCGCTGACCTTCGACGCCGGACCCGGCAAGGACACGCCCCAACTGCTCGACACGCTGCGGCGGGAGAAGGTCCCGGCCACCTTCTTCCTGCTGGGCAAGAACCATGTGATCAAGTACCCATCGGTGGTGAAACGTATCTTCACCGAGGGGCACGAAGTCGCCAACCACACCTGGTCACATCCGCGCCTCGACAAGCTCAAGCCCGCCGAGATCCGCGAGGAGCTCTCCCGCACGCAAGATGCCATCGCAAAGATCACCGGCGAGAAGCCGACCCTGATGCGCCCGCCGCAGGGCCGGATCAACGATGACGTCACCGCCGTCAGCAAGGAACTGGGGCTGGCCCAGATCCTGTGGAGCGCCACCGCCAAGGACTACTCCACCACCGACTCCGACCTGATCAGGGAGCGGATCGTCAAGCAGGCGAGCAAGGACGGCATCATCCTGCTGCACGACATCTACGACGGAACCGTCCCCGCCGTCCCCGGCATCATCAGCGAGCTGAAGGAGCGCGGCTACACCTTCGTCACCGTCTCCCAACTGCTCGCTCCCGCAAAGGCCGAGCCGGGCGCGATCTACAAACCCTGAACCGGCGCGACCACTTCCGTAGCCCGGCGGAAGGAACGCGGAAGGAACTCGGACGAAGATCGACAGCCGCGTTATCCCCCACCCCCGCAGGGGCAAGGGCCGATGTGGAAGTGCCCCGTTGCTGACGGGGCCGCCATGCACAAGGCAGACTGTCGGGTGCGAATCGGCAGTTCGGGCAGGGGGCAGCAATGGACCGTGACAACGGGCCACGCGTACCGGAACAGCGGGGTCCGACGCCCAGTGATGTCGCTGACCTGCGTTTCAGTGTGCTCGGCCCGGTACGCGCCTGGCGAAACGGGGAGCCGGTGCCATCGGGCTCCCCCCAGCAGCGGGCCCTGCTCGTGGCCCTGCTGCTGCGCGAGGGGCGCACCGCGACCGCCGCCGAGCTGATCGACGCCATCTGGGGCGAGGATCCGCCGCCACAGGCCCTGCCCACCGTCCGTACCTACGCCTCCCGGCTGCGCAAGACCCTGGCCGCCGGGGCCCTGGTGAGCGAGTCCGGCGGCTACGCGATGCGGATCCGGCGCGAGAGCGTCGACCTGTGTGTCGCCGAGGAGCTGGCGCTGGAGGCGGAGAAGGCGCGTGCCGCCGGGTCGCCCGACCAGGCGCGGACGCTGCTGAACAAGTCGCTGGGGCTGTGGGACGGCGAACCGCTGGCGAGCGTTCCGGGTCCCTACGCGGAGCATCAGCGCGCCCGGCTCGACGAGTGGCAGCTCCAGCTGCTGGAGACCCGCCTCGATCTCGATCTGATGGTCGGGGCGCACGCCGAGGCCGTCTCCGAACTCACCGCCCTCACCGCCACCCACCCCTTGCGGGAGCGGATGCGTGAGCTGCTGATGCTCGCGCTCTACCGCAGCGGCCGCCAGGCCGAGGCCCTCGCCGTCTACACCGACACCCGGCGGCTGCTCGCCGAGGAACTCGGTGTCGACCCCCGCCCCGAACTCTCCCAGCTCCAGCAGCGCATCCTGCGCGCCGACGAGGAACTGGCGCAGCCGGTGGAGCAGCAGTGCGCCGCGCCCTTAGTCGCCCAGCCCGCCCAGTTGCCCGCCAGCGTGCCCGACTTCACCGGGCGCGCCGCCTTCGTACGGGAGCTGAGCGACCGGCTCGTCACCGCCGAGGGCGCGGTGATGGCGGTCTCCGCGCTCGCGGGCATCGGCGGCGTCGGCAAGACCACCCTGGCCGTCCATGTGGCGCACCAGGCCCGGCCCCAGTTCCCGGACGGACAGCTGTACGTCGACCTCCAGGGCACCGCGAGCCGTTCCGCGGAGCCGGTCGCCGTCCTCGGCTCCTTCCTGCGCGCCCTCGGGCTGCCGGACGCCCAGATCCCGGCCTCCCTGGAGGAGCGCGCGGCGCTCTACCGCTCCACCCTCACCGGGCGACGGATCATGATCCTGCTGGACAACGCCCATGACGCGGCGCAGATCCGGCCGTTGCTGCCGGGGTCGGCGGGGTGCGCGGCGCTGGTCACCAGCCGGGTCCGGATGGTCGATCTGGAGGGCGCCCATCTGGTCGACCTCGATGTGATGTCCCCGGAGGAGGCGCTCCAGCTCTTCACCCGGATCGTGGGTGAGGAGCGGGTCGGGGCGGAGCGGGAGGCGGCGCTGGACGTGGTCGGCGCGTGTGGGTTCCTGCCGCTGGCGATCCGGATCGCCGCCTCGCGGCTGGCGGCCCGCCGTACCTGGACCGTCTCCGTCCTCGCCGCCAAGCTCGCCGACGAACGACGCCGACTGGACGAACTCCAGGCCGGTGACCTCGCCGTCAAGGCCACCTTCGAACTCGGCTACGGACAGCTGGAACCCGCCCAGGCCCGCGCCTTCCGCCTGCTCGGCCTCGCCGACGGCCCCGATATCTCGCTCCAGGCCGCGGCGGCGTCGCTGGCGCTCAGCCCGCACGAGACCGAGGACCTGCTGGAGGTGCTGGTGGACACCTCCCTGCTGGAGTCCGCCGCGCCGGGCCGCTACCGCTACCACGATCTCGTACGCCTCTACGCCCGCGCGTGCGCCGAACGCGACGAGACCCCCGAGGCCATCGAGGGCTCCCTCTCCCGGCTGCTGGACTTCTACCTCGCCACCGCGAAGCGGGAGTACGTCTTCGAGCGGCCCGGCGACCGGCTGCCGCGCCAGCTGGAGCCCACCGAGCACCCGGGGCTGACCTTCGCCAGCCGCCAGCAGGCCCTGGACTGGCTCTACACCGAGGCCCACTCCATCCTCGCCTGCGCCCGCCAGTCCACCGTCGGCGGACGGCTGCGCCGCGCCATCGACCTGCTGTGGGCGGCGAAGGACCTGGCCGAGTCGGGCGCGAACTCCAAGCAGTACGAGTCGGCCGCGCTCACCTGCCTGGAGGCGGCCCGCGCCCGGGACGACCTGCGCGCCCAGGCCCGCGCCCACACCACCCTGACCATCGTCCACCTGGTGACGGGCAACTACCGCGAGGCCGACGACCACGCCCACCAGGCCGCCCTGCTGGCGGCGCGGGCGCAGGACATCCCGCCGCTGTACTGGGCCAACAACGACCGGGGCATCATCGCCTTCAACCGGGGCCGGTACGCGGAGGCCGAGACCTTCCACCGCCAGGCCATGGAGGACGCCCGCGCCGACGGCAACGAACACGCCGAGGCCGCCTTCCTGTGCAACCTCTCCCGGGTGACGCTGGCGCTGGGGCGGACCGAGCAGGCCATCGACTTCGTCCAGCGGGCGATCGGGATCTACGAGCGCAGCGGGACCACCCTGCGCCTCGCCAACGCCCGGTACGCGCTGGGGGTGGCCATCACCTCCGCCGGGCGCCCCGCCGAGGCGCTGGAGCAGCTCTCGCTCGCCCTGGAGGCGTTCGAGACGACCCGGCAGCGGCTATGGGAGGGGAACACCCACTTCCGTATCGCCCAGGCCCATCTGACGGCGCTGCGGCCCGCGCGGGCGGCGCAGGCGGCGGAGCAGGCACTGGCGATCGGCTGCATCGGCGGCGACCGGACCAAGGGCAGTGTGCTGATCACCCTGGGGCGGGCGCTCTCCTCGCTGGGTCAGGCGGGGCGGGCGCGGGCCTGCTGGCTGGAGGCCCTCGCCCTCCACGAGGCGTCCGGCGCGCCCGAGGCCGCCGAGGTGCGCAAGCTCCTGGACACCCCGCTCTCCGCCGTATGACCGGGCTGACCGGGCTCACCGGTCCGCCCGGTCGTCCCCGCCCCGCCCCGATGGCCCGTTCCGCGCGGGGCGGTCCCCCCACCGCGCCCGCCCGGACCACTCCACGGACGAACCCCCGCCGTCCGTCTGTCCGCACGGAATGTACGCACGGAATGTACGCACGGACGTACACAGACATACGGACCGGCATACGCACGGCCGTACGCGCGGACGTACGCGCGGACCGCTCCGCCGGTGGACCGCCTGCGGCCCGTCGCCCCCATGGGCCGCTCCCGCCCCGGCCGACGCCACCTGGGCGTACCCGGCCGACGCGGAACCTCCGCCTCCCCAAGTCGCGCCCATGAAACGGGTTGTTCGCAGGCGCGTGGGGAAGGTCACTCGGGATGAGGTGAGCCCGGGCCGGGTACGGCCCGTGGAAGAGGGTGAGACGCCCCCGCCTCCCGGGGGCCCAGCGTCCTGTGACCGCTTTCTGCCAGGACGTTCATCGAATGTTTATGCCTCTCCGCCATGCTCCTGGGTAATCGATCCGTCGCGTCGGGGGGCAGACGGATCACCAGGGACCTTGACCTCTCCGGGGGGCGAGGAAGGTCCCTCGGCCTTCCGTCCGGTGACCCTCGGGGGAGTCTCCGGGCGGAGGGCCGCTTTCCGTTCGACACCCTTGCGAACGCCGCGTCACCCCCGGGGACTTCCAGCACCACTGAGTCCCATGAGCACCACCAGCACGACGGAGCCACAAGCTCCACTGAGATCCATAGGGGGACAGCACATGAGCACCACCGAATCGTTCGACAGCGACACCACCCGTGAGGGCTTCACCACTGTGACGCCGCTGGCCGACGGTCTGCCGGCCGACCCGGTCATCTCCACGGACAACCAGATTCCCGCTCCGCCCCGCTTCCTGGCCGCGGGCCGGGATGAGGACAACCAGATCCCCGGCCCGCCGAAGCCCGCCGGGGCCCGCGACGCGGACAACCAGATCCCCGCGCCGCCCCGCAACGGCGCCACGGCCGACGCCGCGGTCCACGACACAGCCGCAGCCACGGCCGGAGCCGCAGTCCAGAACACCGTCCAGGATCAGGACAACCAGATCCCCAGCCCGCCGAAGCCCACCGCCGTGCTCGACGCGGACAGCCAGATTCCGCAGCAGCCGCGGAACGGTTCGCTCCGCGAGGACGTCATCTCCACCGACAACCAGATCCCCTCGCCGCCCCGGTTCCTCCGGGAGGACAGGGCCGACACCCCGGTGAGCTGACCGGGCGCGACGGAACGGTCGCGGATTCCGGGGCGGGCAGTGCCGTACCGCCCCGGAACCCACGCCACCGGCCCCCGTGCCACGGTGAGTGAACCGGAGACGGAGAGACCGGACCCCGGCCGGGCCACACTCCCCCGCCGCACCACACACACGACACCACCCACCCCCGTGGGGTCATCGGACGGAACCGAAGACCTGCGCGGGACATCACCCACAGCGGTACGGCCGCGAGGGCTCCACACGATGCCCTCGCGGCCTTCGCCATGCCTGTTCCCGGCCCGGTGAAACCGTTCCCCGCCGCGCCAGCACTGGGGTCCGGCGCCTCTGACGCATATTCAGACACTTCGGCAGCAAGTGATCCACTCCACCCATGTGGTTCACGGGTCCACAAGCCGCTCCCCTCAAAACTCCCCGCGATCGTTCGATGACGGTGTGTACTTGGGCGGTCGCCCCCCAGGACGGCCTCGCCCCACCGCTCCCCACGAGGTCTATCGATGCTCGCAATACCGGATCCGGCCGTCGTCGGCCTCGCCGCCACGACCCTGTCGGCGCTCGTGCTGGGGGGCGGGCTGCTGCGGTACCGGCGCCGGGACCAGGATCGGGAGGACGCGGTCGGCTCCCTGCGCTCGGGACTCACCGGCACCCGCTCCGAGCTGAGGGCCGCCCGGGCGGAACTGGCCTCCGCCCGCGCCGAGGTCGAACGCGCCTCCCAGGTCTTCACCGACGAACTGCTCCATCTGGCGCGGGAGCGCATGCCCGCCGCCGCCACCCGGGCCGTGCACCCGCACTTCCAGGTGCCGGGCGCGCTGCTCCCGGACTCGGTCTGCGGGGAGCTGGGCACCAGCCTCGGCGAGGTGCTCGACTCGCTCACCACCGCGCTCGTCCGGGAACGCGTCCGCGTCGACTCCGCCGCCTGCGCGGGGATGCGCGGCGCCACCCGGGAGATCCAGGCCGGGCTCTACCGGCTCCAGGACGTGGTGCGCGGGCTCCAGCACCGCTACGACGACCCCGAGCTCTCCCACACCCTCTACTCGCTCGACCACGAGAACGAACAGTCGCTGCGCCGCGCCCAGGTCACCGCCGTGGTCTGCGGCGCCTGGGTCGGCCTCGCCCGGGACGAGTCCCATGTCGTCGACGCCGTCGTCGGGGGCCAGTCACGGCTCATCGGCTACCACCGGATCAAGGTGGGCAACCATCTGGAGGAGGGCACCGCCCTCATCTCCCACGCCGTCGAGCCCGTCGCGATCATCGTCGCGGAACTGCTCGACAACGCGCTGCGCCACTCCGCCGCCGACGCGGAGGTCATGGTGACCCTGGCCCACGCGCACCACGGCATCACCATCACCGTGGACGACGCCGGGGTGGGCATGGGCGAGGAAGAACGTGCCTACGCCCAGCGGATGGTGGCGGGCAGCGATCCGATCCTCCTCTCCGAGCTGGGCGACCCGCCCCGGATGGGTCTCGCGGCGATCGGACAGCTCACCCGGCAGTTCGACCTCTCCGTCGACCTGTCCTCCCGCTCCCCCTACGGCGGGGTGCGCGGCGTACTGATGGTCAAGAACCACCTGGTCACGCGGCTGGACCCGGTCCGGTTCCCGCCATCCCCCGCCTCGCCGCGGTCCACGCTCAAGTCCCGCCCGGTGGGCCGCTTCCCCGCCCCCCCGCGTACGGGGCCGGACGGCCCCGTCTCCCCTCCGGGCGCGGTCGGCACCCCCCGTGGCGTCCGTCCGTCCCCGCGTCCCTCCTCGCCCCACCGGCCCGCCTCCCCTCCCTCTCCCCATGCCCCAGCGGCTCCCCACTCCCCACCGTCCACCCGTGCCCCGCTCCCCTCGCGGACGCCGGTCACGGCGGCCGACCCCGGCCGCCCCGGCGCCCACTCCTTCGACGCCATCACCCATGAGCCCGCACCCGCGCCCGGGGCGGCGCCCGACGACGGTCTCCTACCCCGGCGCCGTCGCCGTGTCCGTCCGGCCGCGCATCCCGCCGAAGTACAGCTCCGGCCCCCGGCTCCGCCTCGACGCACCCCCGAAGAGGCGGCCGCAGCGCTCGGCGCGCTGCAAGCCGGAACCACCGCCGCTCGTAACGCCGCCGACTCCGAAGGGAACGACCCCTGATGACCAGCCGCACCTCCCGCGACACCGGTGACACCGCGTGGGTGCTGGATCCGATTCTGGAGATCCCCCATGTCCGCGCCGCCGTTCTGCTGACCAGGGACGGCCTGGTCTCCGGCTACTCCGACGACCTCACCCAGCCGTCCGCCGAGCGGGTCGCCGCCATCGCCAGCACGGTGCAGGGTGCGTGCCGTACGGCCGCCGCCGCCTTCGCCGACCGGGACAGCGCCGAAGTGCGCCAGGTCGTCGTCGAGTCCGACCACGGCTACATCCTGGTGGCCCCCACCGCCCACGGCACCTGCGTCGCCGCCTACGGCGACCCCGAGGTACGTCTCGACCTGCTGGCCCACCGGGTGCACTCCCAGGTGGCCCGGCTCGGCCAGCGGGCCATGACCGCCGCGCCCCGGGCGTCGGCCGGACATGCGACGGGGCGCTCACCGGTATGACCGAGAGTCGTGCCGGCCGACCCCTGGTCCCCGCCTATCTGGCGACGGACGGCGAGACCCGGCCGAGCCGTCCCACCCTGGAACGGCTCTCGGTACTCACGGGACTCACGAGCTACGGGGACCCCCCTTTACCGGGCGCCCCGGACGCCCCGGCCACGGCCGGGGCGTCGGCCCAGCTGACCGTCGCCCAGCGCTCCGTCCTGGAGGTGCTGGACGGCGGCTCGCTGACCGTCGTGGAGACGGCCGCCCTGCTGGAGCTGCCCGTCTCCGCCGTCCGTGTGCTCGCCGCCCAGCTCATCGACCTGGCGCTGGTGAGCACCCGCCCGCCCATTCCGTACGCCGTCCAGCCCGATCAAGAACTGTTGGAGAGAGTCGCCGATGGCCTCCGCGCCCTCAAGCTCTAGCGGCCTGCACCTGCCGGACAGCGCCCGTGAACTGGTGAAGATCCTGGTCGCCGGCCCCTTCGGGGTCGGCAAGACCACCCTGATCGACTCCGTTTCCGAGATCCGGCCGCTCCACACCGAGGAGCAGCTGACCGAGGCGTCCGCCACCGTGGACGACCTCGCCGGAGTCCGGGAGAAGACCACGACCACCGTCGCCATCGACTTCGGACGGATCTCCCTCGACGGAGGGATCGTGCTCTACCTCTTCGGCACCCCAGGACAGGAGCGCTTCCGCTCCCTGTGGGCGGACATCGCCTACGGGGCACTGGGCGCGCTGGTGCTGGTGGACACCCGGCGCATCAACGACTCGTTCGAGGTGCTGGGGATGGTGGAGGACGCGGGGCTCCCGTACGCGGTGGCCCTCAACACCTTCCCCGACTCCCGCAGCTACACCGAGGACCAGTTGCGCAGCTCCCTCGACCTGGAGCCGGGCACCCCCATGGTGGTCTGCGACGCGCGGGACAGGCGTGCCTCCGTCGACGCGCTGCTCGCGCTGGTCCAGCACGTACTGGACCAGCGCGTACAGCGGGAGCAGGCCGGGGCGGGACCCGGCTGCGCCCCGGGCGAGGTGCCGCCGCCACCGGGCACCGACCCCCCGCCGGAGGGCCCGCCAGGACGCCCGGCGGACCGGCCGGGCCACACCCGGATCGTCCCCGAGTGGGTCGGCGGTGAGCCCGTCCACGCCGTACGGCGCAGACGCGGCGTGTCCGGCCTGTCGGGGCTCCCGGGGATCCCGGGCCAGGGCGGCGCGCCCCGGGCCCAGGAGTACCGCCACCACGAGGAGGGCTGAGCGGATGACGGCCACCCCGGCCACGGACCCGGCGCACTCCGGGGAACCGTCCGCCGCCCCCACCGACCCGCCGGTGGACATCAGCGCGCTCGTGCCACCCGTACGGCTCTGGGAGGACGGTTTCGCCACCGATCCCCACCGCTACTACGAGGAACTGCGCTCCCACGGCCCCGTCGGCTGGTGCGAGCTGGCGCCCGGGGTCGCCGCCTATCTGGTGACCGGCCACCGGGCCGCGCTCGACCTGCTCCAGAACCCGGAGATCTGGTCCCACGACCCGCGCCCCTGGGAGACCACCGTCCCCGGCGACCCACCCGTCCTCGGGATGATGCGCTGGCGCCCCAACACCCTCTTCGCCGACGGCGAGGCGCATCTGCGCTACCGCCGCACCCTGGTCGACGCCTTCAGCCTGGTCGAACCGCACGACCTGCGGGAACGGGTGCGGCGCGCGGTGGAGATCCTGGTCTGCCGGTTCGGCCCCAAGGGCCGGGCCGACCTGGTCTCCGACTTCTGCCGCCCGCTGATGGCCATCGTCTTCAACGACCTCTTCGGCCTGCCGATGTGCGAGAGCGAGCGCCTGGACGCGGCGCTCGCGCTGCTGATCGAGGGCGGGGAGCGGGCGGCGGCGGGCGAACGGGACTACTTCCGCTATGTCGCCGAACTCATCGACACCAAGACCGCCAAGCGCGGCAAGGACCTCACCAGCTGGCTGCTGGACCACCCCTTGCGGCTCACCCCCGAGGAGGTCACCTGGCAGGTCTTCCTCACCCTGGGCACCGGCCATGAGCCGGTCGCCAACCTCGTCTCCAACGCCCTCTCCCGCATCCTGGGCAACCCCGACTACTACCAGACACTCACCCGGGGCGCCCGCCCGGTGATGGAGGCGGTCACCGAAGTCCTGCGGTACGAGCCACCGCTGGCCAACTACGCCATCTACTACTCCCGCCGCACCTTCGGCTTCCACGGCACCTGGGTGCGTTCGGCCGTCCCTGTCGCGATCTCGTTCGGCGCCCTCGCCTACTTCGCGGAGAAGGAGTACGAAGGAGGGCACCATCCGCGCGACGCGTCCCATGTGACCTGGGGCGCCGGTCCCCATGTCTGTCCCGTCAAACAGCACACCCTGCTGATCGCCATCGAGGCCATCGAGCGGCTGACGCAGTGGCTGCCCGATCTGGACCCGGTCCTCCCCCGGGAGCGGCTCAGCTGGCGGCCCGGTCCGTTCCACCGCTCGCTGACCGCCCTCCCAGTACGCTTCACCCCTCGTACACCCGAACCCTCAGGAGAGCGTCCATGACCCTGTCAGCACCGGTGGCGATAGATCCGTTCGGCACGGACTTCCCGGCGGAGATAGCCCGGTTACGGGAACGGGGTGCCATCGTCCCGATCGTGCTGCCGGGTGGCATACCCGCCTGGGCCCCGACCGGCTACCAGCCGCTGAAGACCCTCCTCCTGGACGACCGCGTGAGCAAGGACGCGCGCCAGCACTGGTCCCGTCTCGCGGAGGCGGAACAGCGGCCGGAGTGGCAGTGGATCATCACCTGGGTCGGGGTGACCAACATGCTCGCGACCTACGGCGTCGAACACATGCGGCTGCGGCGGCTGGTGTCCCCGAGCTTCACCGCCCGACGCACCCAGATGATGCGCCCCCGGGTGGAGCGGATCACCCGCGCGCTGCTGGACGAACTCGCCGTCACCGACGGCCGAGTGGACCTCAAAGCGGGCTACGCCCACCCGCTGCCGATGCGGGTGATCTGCGAACTCGCCGGGGTCCCCGACCATCTCCAGGAGGGCATGCGCGACCTGATCGCCGCGCTGATGAACACCTCCGACGCCTCTCCCGAGCAGGCGGCGTGGAAACTGGAGCAGATCGCGACCCTGCCGCCGCGCCTGGTCGAGCACCGGCGCGCACACCCCGGCGACGACCTCACCACCGAGCTGATCCGGGTCCGCGACGAGGACGGCGACCGCCTCAGCGACCGCGAACTGTCCGACACCCTCCTCCTCATCGTCGGCGCGGGCTTCGAGACCACCGTCAACCTGATCGGCAACGCCGTCGTCACCCTGCTCCGCCACCCCGACCAGCTCGCGGCGGTCCGCGCGGGCGAGGTCACCTGGGAGGCCGTCATCGAGGAGGTCATGCGCGTCAACCCCTCGATCGCCAATCTGCCCCTGCGGTTCGCGGTCTCCGACATCGAGCTGGACGGCGTGACCATCCCGGCCGGGGACGCGATCCTGACCACCTACGCGGCGGCGGGCCGCGACACCGACCGCTACGGCGCCGACGCCTTCGCCTTCGACATCACCCGCGACGCCGAGGACCACCTCTCCTTCGGCATCGGCGTCCACCGCTGCATCGGCGCCCCCCTCGCCCGCATGGAGGCGGCGACCGCCCTGCCCGCCCTCTTCGCCCGCTTCCCGGAGATGGAACTCGCGGGCGAACTGGAACAGGTGCCGTCGTTCATCGCGGAGGGCTGGCAGAAGATACCGGTCCGGTTGTGGCGCTGATCTCGCGGGCGCGGATGCGGGAGGAGGAACGTTCCTCCATGTGAGGGCCGCGGTGCGATGCGGCCCGGGGAGGGTGTCCCCGGGCCGCGCGGGTGCCGGTCGGTGGCGGGTCAGCTCTTCAGGCTGGCGACGAAGGCCCGCCAGCTTGCGACCGTTACCGACCAGGCGACGAAGAAGCTCGCTGATCACCAGCGAGCTGACCTCTGCACCCTGGAGCACCGGCCGCGCGGGCGGGCCATCACTGTTCCGGAAGGTCATGTGACCGGCGTTGTCACGAGGCTATTCCCGGAGTGGAAGGGTGGTGTGGCGGAATCGAGGGGGCGCGGCGCGGTGCGTCGATAGTGTTCTGACCTTCCGGAGCGGCGGGTACGGTCCCGCGCTCCGGCGATGGGGAGGGCATGATTACGCAGCGTGTCCTTTGGACCGTGGGGCTGGCTGCCCGACTCCACCGATATCGCCGTAGCCTTCGCCCGCCTCCTGATGGAAGGACCCCAGCCATGACCAGCACAGACGACACCGAGCGAGCGCGGCGGCTCCGGAGCGAGCTGGCCGCTGCCGTGGTGCGCGAGGAGCGGGCCGACGGCTGGCGTCAGGCGGTGGAGACGGTCCCCAGGCACCGGTTCACCCCCGGGTTCTACCTGCCCGCCGAGAAGCCCTCACCACGGGGGTTCACCTGGTGGGAGCCCGTCACCGCCACGCTGGACCCCGAGCGGTGGCTCACCGCCGTCTACACCAATCAGAGCCTGGTCACCCAGCTTGACGGCGACGAGCCCGACTGGGACCACCCCGAGCCCCACGACGGCGGCTCCCCCACCTCCTCATCCACCTTGCCCTCCCTGGTCCTGCGGATGTGGGAGGACGCGGACCTGGCCGAAGGCCAGGACATCCTGGAGATCGGGACCGGCACCGGATACTCCACCGCGCTGGCCTGCGAACGCTATGGGTCCGACGCCGTCACCAGCGTCGAAGTCGACCATCACCGGCTCGAACAGGCGGCCACCGCGCTGTACGGCCTCGGCTACAGCCCCGATCTCGCGGTCGCGGACGGGCTGTACGGCTACTGGCCGTCGGCGCCGTTCGACCGGATCGTCGCGGCCTGCTCCGTCCGTACCGTTCCGGGGGCGTGGATGGCACAGACCCGGCCCGGCGGGAAGATCCTCGTCACGCTCGGGGGCTGGCAGTTCGGTTTCGGCCGCACCCTCCTCACCGTCCGCGAGGACGGCACCGCCGACGGCCCGCTTCTGCCGGGGACCGTGTCCTTCATGCTGGCCCGCCCCCACCAGGCCCCCGGCTTCGGGAACCCCGTCCACTGGCGCTCGCTGCTCGCGGACGCGCACCCGACCACGAGCGGCCACACCCTCGACTGGCTCACCTCGGTGACCGAGAAGGCGTTCTTCACCCGCTTCCTGATCCAGTCGGCCCTGCCGACCAGCCAGACCGCGACGGTCGACGGCACGACCTGCCTGATCGACGTCACCACCGGCTCGGTCGCCGAACTCCGCCCCGAGGGGGACCGACTGCGCGTACGACAGGCCGGACCGGTCCGTCTCTGGGACCGTGCCGCAGAAGTCCTCGACGCGCACGCCGCGGCCGGTCACCCCGGCCCGGAGGCGTTCCGCCTCACGGTCGACGCGACCGGGCAGCATCTCCAGCACCCGGCACTGCCCACCCTTTCGCTGGAGTGATCGCGACGGCTGGCTGGCGCCGGGCCTGGGACTGAACGGGCGGGTCTCCGCGCCCTGGCGTACTGCTGGGAACGTTCCGTCGTGTGAACGCCGCCGTGCGGCCCGGGGAGAGGGTCTCCCCGGGCCGCGCGGGTGCAGGTCGGGCGGTGTGGCGTCAGCCCTTCACGCTGGCGACGAAGGCCCGCCAGGCGCGGGGGCCCAGGACGATGACGGGGCCGTCCTGGACCTTGCTGTCACGGACGGGTACGGCGTGAGGCACTTCGGTGGCCACTTCCACACAGCTGCCGCCACTGGCGCCGCTGTATGAGGACTTGATCCATCCCACTTCGAGGCACTGGCCGCCGTTGGGGCTGCTGTAACTGGACTTGCGCCAGGTGGTCTGCGGGTCAGTCATTCTTCCGCCCCTGTCGATTGCCACTACGAGCGAGCGTGACCAGTCCCGTCCATGCCTGCGGAGTCAGCATGAGAACAGGACCGTCAGGCCACTTGCTGTCACGAACGGGGACGAGGTTCGCAACTCCCGCGCCGAACTCGATGCAGTTTCCGCCATTGGTGCTGTAGCTGGACTTGTGCCAAGTGGGCCTTCGGTTAGGCATTCTTCCACTCCTACTGAGTGCTACCACGAGCGAGAGTGATCAGTCCCGCCCACGCCTCCGGAGTCAGCATGAGAACAGGGCCCTCGGGGCGCTTGCTGTCACGAACAGGGACGACATCCGAGATCCCATGCCCCATTTCGAGGCACTGGCCCCCGTTGGTGCTGCTGTAACTCGACTTCTGCCAGCTGATGGACAACTTGCTTGGGTTCGTCATGACTTCAACCCTTCCAAGTGATCGCGGATTCGTACGGCTGACGCTTCAGGCGACAACGCGTAGCCGGTGAGCAGATGATAGGCCCGTACTCCCTCTGCGACTTCCTCTCTACCCAGAGCGGTCCGCCCTTGCGAAAACCCATCCACATAAAGAACTTCGCTGGGTGATTTCGATCCCTTGGTCTTGTTTGTTCTCTCTGGATCAAAAGTCAGGATCGTGAACGGTCCGGCTAGGCCCGGATGGGCCACCACTTCCTCCGGTACGACCTGAATGACTATCCGTGGCTCCTGCCCGAGCACCAGGAGCCGTTGGAGCTGGTCTGCCATGACGGCAGGTCCGCCGATCTTCCGGCGAAGGGCTTGCTCATCCACGATGAACCAGCATCGAGGTGGATCGCCTCCCTTCAGGATCTCTTGCCGGGTGAGCCGAGCGGCTACGAGATCGTCCAGGTTGTCAGGCCGCACTGCGGCAAGCATCGCGCGAGCGTACTGCTCGGTCTGGAGCAATCCAGGGATGACTTGCGTGTCGAACATGCGAATGGATACAGCATGCCTCTCCAGTTCGACATACGGCAAGAACCACGAGGGGTAGGCGTACCGCACCACGAGCGGATAGAACTCGGCGAAGAAGTCGGTATCGAATACGTGGTCGAGGTCGTGCACCAAATCCTCAGAGGGCACACGTTTGCCGTTCTCCACGTAGCTGACCATGGCGCCGGTCGTATGGGCCTTCACCGCCAGATCCGCTTGTGACCAGCCACGTTCATTGCGCAGCCGGTGCAGTCGGGAGCCTAAGAACGCCAGCAGGCTGGAGTTCGAGTCAGGTTGTCCGTGGTCTTTTTCCATGGTCATGACGCCCCCTGGATGGGCTCGGTCGCTTAACTTCATCCGTTTTAAGCCCCGTTGCCTGGTGAGCGTACGCGCGGAGCGCAACTCTTGCCGCACAGTCGGTTACTTCCCCTCTCAGGGGCGACACAGAAGCAAGAGGTATCCCGTGCCATGCACCTCCAATCCAGCATCCCGCCTGGGGCGGAACGCTGGAAAAGACGGACCACCCGATCGCACGACGGAAGGGAATCGAACGCCCGATCCGGACAGGGATTCACCGGTTCTGCGTTCGCTGCGGCAGCGCGTGCGGGAGATCAATCACCGTCGGCGGTTGCCGTGACGCGGCTCTGGGTGTGGCTCGCGCTCGCGCTGGGGGCCGCCGAGGGGCGGCTGGGGCTTGGGTTTGAGCTGATGCGGCTGCGGTGGGACGACGGGTGTGTCGATGAGTGGAGCCGGGGGCTTGAGGTCGAGGCTCGGCGGGCGCGGCTGGACGCCGAGTTGGAGCGGTTGTTGGAGGACGGTGGTCCGGCGTGAGTGGGCCGCCGGTCTCGTATCTCTGTTATGTGCTGGTCGAAGGGCCCGTACACGGGAGTGAGGTCGTGTTGCCCTATGTGCTTGATACGACCCGGACGCGGTCTCGGGAAACCGCTCTCGCGTGGTTGCGGCAGCGGGCGCGGTGGGTGGCGGATCGGCTGGATCCGGATCCGGAGGTGTCGCCGTGGGTCACTGAGCTGATGCGGATGGGGCGGGTGCCGGTGCCGGACGCGCCCACCGAGATCCGGGTGTGGTGTGACGACCCGGGTGAGGAGCGGGCGGCCTTCGCTCGGCTGGAGCAGGGCGTGCCGGTGTCCGTCGTCATTCCGGACGGGCCCGATCGGTACACGCTCGCGGTCTGTCCGCAGCGGGCCCGGGTCCTCCTCGTACAGCCCTACTCCCCTCCTCAGTTCAGGAAGCGGTGACCGCCGTGCCCCGTACCGGACGTGAGGACGTCCACGCGAGCAAGACCACCGTCATCGCGCGCTACCGCGACGGCGAGACGGCCAAGGCGCTCGCCGCCGAGTTCGGGGTGAGTGACGCCTGGCTGAAGAAGCGGCTGAGCGGCTGGGGCGTGCCCGTACGCGGGGTACGCGAGGCCCGGATCCTGCGCGCGCGACCCAAGGAGTACACCGTGGAAGAGACCCTGGTCTGCCAGATCTGCGATGACCTCGTGGCCGCCGAGCGCGCCGCCCGGGTCGTCTATGACCACTCCCGTGCCACCGACTGCCGGGTGCTGCTGCGGCGGCATATCGAGACCACCGCCGACCACCGGCCGGGGGCGGTCACTCCCCCGCGCGGAGGGAGTGTTTGAGGACCTTGCCCGAGGCGTTGCGGGGCAGGGCGGGGAGGAAGGCGACCTGGCGGGGGACCTTGTAGTTGGCGAGTTCGCGGCGGGACCAGGTGATGATCTCCTCCGGGGTGGTCCGGGCACCGGGCCGCAGGACCGCGTAGGCCTTGCCGACCTCGCCGAGGCGGGCGTCGGGGATGCCGATGACGGCGACTTCGGTGAGGTCGGGGTGGCGGGCGAGGACGTGTTCGATCTCGGCCGGGTAGGCGTTGAAGCCGCCGACGGTGAACATGTCCTTGAGGCGGTCGGTGATGCGGAGGTTGCCGTGGGCGTCGAGGACGCCCACGTCTCCCGTACGCAGCCAGCCGTCCGGGGTGAGGGCGGCGGCGGTGGCGGCGGGGTCCTCGAAGTAGCCGCTCATCACCTGGTGTCCCCGGACGAGGATCTCGCCGGGTTCGCCCGGTGCCGCGTCGATGCGGACCTCGGTGTCCGGAATCGCGCGGCCCGAGGTGGTGGCCACCGTCTCCGGGGTGTCGTCGCTGCGGCACATGGTGACGATGCCGCTCGCCTCGGAGAGGCCGTACGCGGTCAGGACGGTGTCGACGCCGAGTTCGGCGTGGACGCGTTCGATGAGGGCCGGGGGGATCTGGGCGGCGCCGGTGACCACCAGACGCAGGCTGGAGAGGTCGTGCCGGGCGCGGGCCGGGTGGTCGAGGAGCGACTGGTGGAGGGTGGGCGGGCCCGGCAGCACGGAGACGCGTTCGGTGGCGATCTGGGCCAGGACCGTCTCCGCGGTGAAGACGGGGGTGGGGATCATGGTGGCGCCCCGGGTGAGCGAGGCGATGATCCCGGCCTTGTAGCCGAAGGTGTGGAAGAAGGGGCTGACGATCAGATAGCGGTCGTCGGTCCGCAGCCCGGCGAGGTCGGCCCAGAGCGCGTAGCAGCGCAGGGTCTGGGCGTGGGTGATGGCCACGCCCTTGGGCCTGCCCGTGGTGCCGGAGGTGAAGACGATGTCGGAGGGGTCCGAGGGCATGACCGCGTCGGTACGGGCGCGGACCTCGGCGGCGGTGACGCCGTCGCCGCCCGCGAGGAACTCCTTCCAGGTCTGGTACTCCTCCGGCGCCGTGTCGGAGAGGACCACGACCTGGCGTACATCGGGAAGGTCGCGGCGGAAGCGGCGCAGGGCGGCGACATAGGACGTGCCCAGGAAGGTGCCGGTGACGAAGAGGAGTCCCACCCGGCCGCGCCGCAGCACGTCGGCGGCCTCGGCGCCCTTGAAGCGGGTGTTGAGCGGGACGAGGACCGCGCCCGCGCTGACCGCGCCGAGCGCGGAGACGATCCAGTCCAGCCCGTTGGGGGCCCAGATCGCCACACGGTCGCCAGGGCGCACCCCGGCGGCGAGACAGGCGGCCGCCGCCCGCTCCACCCGGGCGCCGAGTTCCGCGTAGGTCACGCGGACGCGTCCGTCCACGACCGCCTCACGCTCCCCGTACCGCTCGGCGGCGGACCGTACCAGTCGGCCGACGGTGCCCCATTCCAGGTCGCCGCGCATAGCGCCCCTCCCGATAGCTGACTGTTCGTCAGATTAGCGGTACCCTGACGCGCTGTCAGCAGTCGGGACCGAACGGCGGAGGTATGCCCGTGACCGGCCTGAAGGACACGACCGCGATAGCCGGGATAGGCCAGACCCCCTTCGCCAAACGGCTCCCCGAGTCCGAGAAGGCGCTGGCCTGCCGGGCGATCGTCGCCGCGCTGGACGACGCGGGCCTGCACCCCTCCGAGGTGGACGCCTTCGCCTCGTACACCATGGAGGAGACCGACGAGGTCGAGATCGCCAAGGCCATCGGCGCCGGGGACGTCACCTTCTTCAGCAAGGCCGGCTACGGCGGCGGCGGCTCCTGCGCCACCCTCGCCCATCTCGCCGCCGCCATCACCACCGGACAGGCGAGCGTCGGCGTGGCCTGGCGCTCCCGTAAACGCGGCAGCGGACCGCGCCCCTGGCGCGACACGGCCGCCCAGCTCCCCACCCCCGCCCAGTGGACCCGCCCCTTCGGACTCCTGCGCCCCGCCGACGAGATCGGCATGCTGGCCCGCCGCTATATGCACGAGTACGGCGCCACCCGCGACCACTTCTTCAACGTCGCCCTCGCCTGCCGCAACCGGGCCAACCAGAACCCGGCCGCGATGATGTACGACCGGCCGCTGACCCGCGAGATGTATATGACCTCCCGCTGGATCAGCGAGCCCCTCTGCCTCTTCGACAACTGCCTGGAGACCGACGGCGCCCTCGCCTGCGTCCTCGTCCCCGCCGCCCGCGCCCGCGATCTGCGCCAGCGGCCCGTCTACCTCCACTCCGTCGCCCAGGGCCTGCCCGCCCAGCACCACGGCATGGTCAACTACTGGAACGACGACCCCCTCACCGGCCCCGCCTGGACCGCCGCCCGCCAGCTCTGGAAGACCGCCGACCTGGGCCCCGCCGACGTGGACGTCGCCCAGATCTACGACGCCTTCACCCCGCTGATCCCCCTCTCCCTGGAGGGATACGGATTCTGCGGGCGCGGGGAGGGCGCCGCCTTCACCGAGGGCGGCGCCCTGGAGATCGGCGGGAGGCTGCCGCTGAACACCGCCGGGGGCGGGCTCAGCGAGGCATACGTCCATGGCTTCAACCTGATCACCGAGGGGGTGCGGCAGCTGCGCGGCACCGCGACGGCACAGGTGCCCGGGGCGGCGACCTGCCTGGTCACGGCCGGGGAGGGCGTGCCCACCTCGGCCCTGCTGCTGAGGAGCTGAGATGACCGCCGCCCACCTGCTTCCGCCGGTTCCCGACGACGACGGCGCGCCCTTCTGGGAGTACGCCGCCCGGGGCGAACTACGCGTCCAGCACTGCGCCGACTGCGGCGAACCCCGCTTCCCGCCGCGCCCCTGCTGCCCCCACTGCCACTCCTTCACCAGCGACTGGCGCCCGACCAGCGGACGCGGCCGGATCTGGTCCTTCGTCATCCCCCACCCCCCGCTGCTGCCGGGATACGCGGAACTGGCGCCCTACAACGCCGTCGTCGTCGAACTCCTGGAGACCCCCCGGATCCGGCTCGTCGGCAATGTCGTCGCCGCGCCCGACGCCCCGCTGAACTCCGTACCGCCCGCGCGGCTGCGGATCGGCGCCGGAGTACGGGCCGTCTTCACCTCACCCGGCCAGGACGGGCTGCGGCTGCCGCGCTGGCTGCTGGAGCGGTCATGACCGTACGGGTCGACGCCGACGCGGTCCCCGGCGCGGGCGTCGCCCTCGTCACCCTCGACCGCCCCGAACGCCACAACGCCATCGACCTGCCCACCGCCCGCGCCCTCGCCGACATCTGGCGCTCCTTCCGCCAGGACACCTCCGTCCGCGCCATCGTCCTCACCGGTACGGGCACCCGGGCGTTCTGCTCCGGCTTCGACCGTACGGAACAGGTGCCGCAGCCGCCGTCCCCGTACACCGTCGACGACCCCCTCCTCACCATCGGCCCCAAGGCCAACGACCTCTGGAAACCCGTCATCGCGGCGGTGGAGGGAATCGCCTGCGGCGGCGCGTTCTACCTGCTCGGCGAGAGCGAGTTCATCATCGCCTCCCGCGCGGCGACCTTCTTCGACCCCCACACCACCCACGGCATGGTCAGCGCCTACGAATCCACCTACCTGGCCCAACTGCTCCCCTACGGGGAAGCCGCCCGGATCGCCCTCATGGGCGCGGCGGAACGCGTCACCGCGACCAGGGCGTACGAGACCGGGCTGGTCACCGAGGTGACGGAGCCGGGGGAGGCGGTGGCCGCGGCGGTGCGGGCGGCGGAGGTGGTGGCGGGGTATCCGACGGCGGGGGTGCAGGGGACGGTGCGGGCGCTGTGGGGGGTGCGGGAGGCGGGGCGGGCGCGGGCGTTCGGGTTGGCGCCCCACCTGATCGAACTGGGCAACCCCCCGTCCCCCGGTCCCGGGATCACCCGTCCCCCGTACCGCCTCCGCTGACCCGGGCGGGTCCGCGCCCCGGCCCCTGCGAGGGCGTGCCCCCGCACCCGGAGGTGCACCCTTCAGCGGGGATCCGTTCCGGTGGCGCGGGTCCGTTGCCGGGGAGGCCGGGTACGGGGCTGGGCGGGTGGGGATGCCTGCCCGGCAGGGGGTTCCGTGTGCCCACCCTCCCCCAGCCTTCGGCCGGGGGGACCCCCATCGCCCCGCGGAACGCCTGCCCACACGGAGATGTGTAACCCGTGCCCACAATGGGGGCCAGGGCCGCGCGGGGATGGTGTCCCCCCGGCCGAGGGCTGCGGGCCGGGTCCGATGGCGGTGGGGCGGGGGGCGGCGTAGCGTCGGACGCGGCGGCCGCCGTCCCGACGCCCTTCCGTGACCGTGACGACGGCCGTCCCCGCCCCATGAGCTGCCGCTCAGCCGATCGCGAGACCGGCCGGCCACCCCCGCGCGGGCGTCCGGGCCCGCTAGCGGGGGCGGACCGTGGCGGTGCCCTTGATCGCGTCGAGGGCGTAGACGCAGCGGTCCTTGGAGCAGGCGTAGACGACTCCGCCCCGCACCACCGGGGATCCGGTGATCTCCCCGCCGGTCGCCAGCTTCCAGCGCAGCTGGCCCCCGGCGGCGTCGAGGGTGTAGAGGACGTGGTCGGCGGAGCCGAAGTGGACCCGGCCGTCGGCGACGACGGGGGCGCCGATGACCTCGCCTCCGGCGGCGAACCGCCACAGGGGTGTACCGGTGACGGCGTCGAGGGTGTAGAGGGCGCTGCCGCTGCCGACGTGGACGTTGCCGGCGGTGACGAGGACCGGTTCGGCGGACTGGCGCATCTCGGTCGCGATGCGCCAGCGGTCCTTGCCGGTGGCGGCGTCGAGCGCGTACACCATGCCGAGGTGGTCGGCGAGGTAGACCCCGCCGCCGGTGACGGCGGGTCCTGGGGCGAAGGCGGGCGGGCTGAGGAAGACGGCGGGTGCCTCGAAGTGCCAGCGGGCGCGGCCTCCGGCGGTGTCGAGGGCGAGGACCCGGGTGCCCGCGGCGACGTAGACGAAGCCGTCGGGCGCGGGCCGCACCCGGACGGGTACGCCGCCGCAGGAGGCGGCGTCACCGACGAGGGCGGACCAGCGTTCGCGGCCGGTGCGGGCCTCCAGGGCCCGCAGGCTGGTGCCCTGGCGTACGTAGACGGTGCCGTCGGCGAGTACGGGTCCGGCCTCGGGTGTCTCGAACTCGGTCTGGGCGCCGGTCAGCTCCCAGAGCTTCTCGCCGGTGGCGGCCTCCCAGGCCTGGACTCCGCCGCCCCGGGTGCCGGTGATCAGGACTCCGTGTTCGATCCGGAGCGCGTACACCCACGCCTCGGTCTGGAGCCGCCAGCGTTCCTGTCCGGTGGCCGCGTCGAGCGCGTACAGGGTGGGTCCGTCGGAGGCGTGGATACGGCCGTCCTCGACCGCCATGGTCCAGGCGACGTCCCGGGTCTTGAACTGGCGCCGTCCGGTGCCGACGTCGAGCGCGTGGACCTCGAAGGAGGTGACGTAGAGCAGGTCGCCCGCGACGGCCGGGGTCCCCCAGACGTCGTTGGACATCCGGAACCGCCAGGGCCGCCAGTGCGCGGGGGCCTTCGGGGTGGGGTGGGGTGCCGATGTCGCCGACGAGGGCGGCGAGGAGGGCAGCGCGCCGGGCGCGTGGGAGGGGGGCGGGGGAACCGCCGCGAGGGGGACGGGCGCGGGCGTCAGCCCGCCCGGGGGCCGGACCCATCCGGTGGCGTGACCGGCGCCGCCGACGGCGATCCGTCCGGTGTCGGCGACCCGGGGGCCGGGGCCGATCGGCACTCCGGCGCCGGTGAGCCGGACCGAGCCGCCGTGCTGCCCGACCGGGGCGGCCGGCGCGGGTGGCGGGGGCGGCGCGGGGGTGCGCGGGTCGGCACCGTGGTGAGCGCCACCCGGATGGCCGCCGCCGGAGCGCCCGGGGCCACCGTGCCAGGAGCCCGGTACCGCGCCCGGTCCTGGCGGGGGCCCGCCCCACTCGGGGGAGGGCGCGGGCGGCAGCGGCGGTGGCGGCGGGACCGGGCCGCGCTGCGGCGGCTCCCCGGCCGGGGCCAGGGTCCGCCCGCCGCCCTTGCGCTGCTCGATCATCGCCATGGTCCGGCCGGGCAGCCAGGCCGACGCGGTCCCGCCGTCGTCCCCGGCGGCGAAGAGGTGCGGGGAGAGCTGCGCCTGGAGTTCCTCGGGTGTGGGCCGCCGGGTGGCGTCCATCCGCATACAGGACTCGATCAGCGGTCTCAGCTCGTCGGGCAGCCCCTCCAGGTCGGGTTCCTCCCGCAGCAGCATGAAGACCGTCTCCACCGGGTTGGCGCCGTGGAAGGGCGCGTGCCCGGTGGCGGCGAAGACCAGGGTGGAGCCGAGGGAGAAGACATCGCTGGCGCCGGTGACGCTGCGTGAGTCGCGGGCCTGCTCGGGCGACATGTAGGCCGGGGTGCCGACGGCGACGTTGGTCATGGTCAGCCGGGTGTTGGAGACCCCGGAGGCGATGCCGAAGTCGATGACGCGCGGCCCGTCCTCCACCACCAGGACGTTGGAGGGCTTCAGATCGCGGTGGACGAGTCCGGCGCCGTGGATCGACTGGAGCGCCTCGGCGATCCCGGCCGCGAGCCAGCGCACGGCCTTCGCGGGCAGCGGCCCGCACTCGGTGACGATCTCCTCCAGGGAGGGCGCGGGCACATAGGCGGTGGCCAGCCAGGGCACGGCGGCCCGGGGGTCGGCGTCGACCACGGCCGCGGTGTAGAAGCCGCTGACGGCGCGGGCGGCCTCCACCTCGCGTGTGAAGCGCACCCGGAAGAGCTGGTCCTCGGCCAGTTCGGTGCGCACGGTCTTGATCGCCACTCGCCGTCCGGAGGCCGAGCGGGCGAGATAGACCAGCCCCATTCCCCCGGCGCCCAGCCGGGCGAGCACCTCGAACGGGCCGATCCGCCGTGGATCGTGCTGCGTCAGCTGCTCCATGCCCTGCCTGCCACCTCCCCGTAACGGACCCCCCGCCCGGGCGGTCCGTCCCTCACCAGCTATCCGCGGCGTCCGACCGCCCGGGACTCTCGGCGACTCCCGGCGGCGGTCCCGCCCTGATTCTTCCTGTCGGAGGCGACCCTGGCGAACCCGGGGGCGTTTCGGGGTGTCCGCCGTGGGGACCCCGTCCGCGCGCCGCGAAGCCGTTCCGGGCGGATCCGGCGAGCGGGCCGGCTGTCGTGCTCCGGCTCCACGCTCCTCGCGTACCGCCCCGGTGGTGCCTTCGTATCGTCTCAGGACCGCCTCAGGACCGCCTTCGTACCGCCTCCGTATCCCTGGGCATCCATTTGCTTGACGCGGAAACGGACGGGTCGGTTGCGGGTTCGGGGGGAGTCCACTGGACCGGCCGAGAGTTTTCGAACATATGACCTTGTATCGAACGGCCTGCGGAGAGGCGGGGCGCACCCCATTTGCAGTCGGCCGAATCGCGCCCCGATCACCCGTCGGTAAGCTGACGGCATGACAGGACAAGTTCGCACTGTCGACGGCCGCGTGGCCGGACGACGCGGCCAGGCGACGCGGCAGAAGCTGCTCGACTGCCTCCGCGAGATGCTCAGCTCGTCGCCCTACCGCGACGTCAAGGTCATTGACGTGGCCCGCAAGGCGGGTACCTCTCCGGCCACCTTCTACCAGTACTTCCCCGACGTCGAGGGTGCCGTCCTGGAGATCGCCGACGACATGGCCAAGGAGGGCGCGCAGTTGACCGCCCTCGTCTCGGACCGCTCCTGGGTCGGCAAGTCCGCCTGGCAGACGTCCGAGGAGCTGGTCGACGGCTTCCTGGACTTCTGGCGGCGCCATGACGCCATCCTCCGGGTGGTCGATCTGGGGGCCGCCGAGGGTGACAAACGGTTCTACAAGATCCGTATGAAGATCCTGAACTCGGTCACCAACTCCCTGACCGCCGCGGTCAAGGAACTCCAGGCCAAGGGCAGGGTCGACAAGGACGTCAACCCGGCCGCCGTCTCCGGTTCGCTGGTCGCGATGCTCGCCGCGGTCGCCGCCCACCAGAAGGGCTTCACCACCTGGGGCGTCAAGCAGGCCGACCTCCGCCCCAATCTGGCGCTCCTGGTCCACCTCGGCATCACGGGCCGCAAGCCGGTGAAGTAGGGGCCCGGGTCCGCCCGGGCCCCCCGCCGAACCCCTCCCCCGCTCACTCCCCCGCCGTCCCCGGCTTGACCCCCCAGATATAGAGCTGGTCACCGATGCCCAGCAGATTCCACAGCTGCTCCGCGTCGGCCAGCCGCAGGTTCACACAGCCCGCGGAGCCCCCGCCGTCGTAGAGGTCGTCCGGACGGCCGTGCAGGGCCTGCCCCCCGTTGAAGAACTGCGCGTACGGCATCGGCGCGTTGTCGTACAGCGTCGAGACGTGGTCACGGCTGCGCTGGTAGATCCGCTGCCAGCCGAGCCGCGTCTCCTGGCTGTCGCGTCCCGTACGGGTGGGTACGGGGCCGAAGAGGACCTTCTCGTCCTGCTGGACCCACAGCAGCTGCCGGTCCAGGTCCACACAGGTCACCCGGTGGGCGCGGACCGGGCAGTGGCCCGCCGCGTTCGGGTCGGCGCGGGCTTCGAGGGTGACGCTCCAGCGGTACGTGGCGAGATCGGCGTACCCCTCGGCGGGGGTGAGGCCCTCGGTGCGCTGGAACGCGCGGATCGCCTCGCAGTCGGCGATGGACTGGACCCCGTCGACGGGCCGCTGGAGATAGCGCTCCAGGGGGCGCTGGTAGGGGCCGGTCCTGGCGGTGCACGGGGTCTCCTCCCTGGCGGGGGCCGCCGGAGCCACCAGAGCGGTCGGGGCCGCCGGGGCCGTCGAGTTCGCCGCAGCGGCCGTTCCGCCGAGGAGCGTGGTGGTCAGGGCCACCGCGAGACCGAGGGCGCCGGGGGCGGCTCCCCGTCCGCGTACCGCCGTGTTCACCGTGGTCCGTATCGCGGTCCGTATCGCACCCATGAGTACTCCCGTCCCTGTGGAGGCTGGGGGAGGGTCCCCGCTCCTCCCACAGGTATCAGCGGGCGGGCGGTACCGCGATTGGGTGCGGGCCGAACCGGTGAACGGCGCGGGGGGCGCGGACACCCCCCGAGGGGACCTCAGACGGTGGGGTCACCGGCCCGGGGGCCGGTGACCGGTGTCAGCCCTGGTGGGGCATGACCGTCTTCTTGCCTCCCTTGCCGTGCTCACCTCTCTGGTTGCCGATCTTGACGGTCACGCCCTGGCCGGAGTTGGCCGTCGTGACCGTGTACGGGCCGAAGACCGGGTTCTCCGGGAGGACGTACCCCTCGGGGACGGCGGTCTCCAGCAGGTAGTACTGACCGTTCTCCAGCTCGTCGAAGAGGCATCGCCCCTGCTCGTCGGTGGAGCAGCCGCTGCCGATCCGGGTGTCCGGGTCGGCGCCCGTGGTCTGGAGACCGCGGATGCCGTTGGTCTCCTCCCACAGCTCGAAGACCGCTCCGGCGAGGGGCTCGCCGTTCTTGGCGTCGGTCTTGTGCAGCTTGATCTTGCCGTTGCCCGCCGGGGTGCGGGTGTTGTCGGCGTTGACCTGCACGCCCTGCGCGGCGTTCTCGGCCGTCAGCACCAGCGCACCGAAGACCGCCGGAACCGGGAGGTCGTACCCGGGCGGGGCCGCCGTCTCCTGCCAGTAGTAGGTGCCGGGCTCGACCGTCCGCGAGCAGATGCCGTTCGCGGGGGTCGTGCACGGAGCACCGACGGTGGTGTCGGGGTCGGCACCCGTGGTCTGGAGACCGGGAATCCCGTTGGTCTCCTCCCACAGCTGGAACACGGCACCGGAGAGCGGGGCACCCGTGATGGAGTCCCGCTTCAGCACCCGGACATCGCCGGTGACCACGGGGGTCGCGGTGTTGTCGGCGGTCACCTGGACACCCTGCGCGGCGTTGTCGGCCGTCAGGACCAGCGGACCGAAGACCGCCGGGACCGGGAGCTGGTAGCCGGGCGGGGCCGCCGTCTCCTGCCAGTAGTACTC
>NZ_JBHVHF010000013.1:0-59307 GCF_042800315.1 Streptomyces sp. NPDC057638 | reverse complement strand
GTGTCCGGCCGGGCCCGGGGCCCACGGATGGCGGTCCATCCCGTCCATCCCGTCGTGGTGGCGAACGGGTGGGGACGGATCAGCGCGTCAGAGGGTGGACTTGAACAGCAGGCGGTTCGGCGTGCCGCTGATGTTGCCGCGGATCACGTTCGGCGTGCTGTTGTTGATCACCCAGTTGTTGACCGTGGCACTGGAGGCGTCACCGTAGGCCGACTTGTAGAGTGCCGCCACACCCGCGACGTGCGGGGCGGCCATCGACGTACCGTTCATGCTGGTGGTGCCGCCGCCCATGCGGGTCGAGATGACACCCACGCCCGGGGCGTAGAGGTCGGTGCACTGGCCGTAGTTGCTGAACCCGGCCTTGGCGTCGCCCGAGTCCGAGGCGGCGACGGAGAGGGCGCCCGCGGCGCTCGCCGGGGAGAAGTTGCAGGCGTCCTGGTTGCTGTTGCCCGCCGCGACCGTGGTGTGGACACCGGAGTTGGCGAGGGCGGTGGCGGCGTTGTTGAGGGCCGCCGAGTAGCCGCCGCCGAGCGAGGCGTTGGCGACCGCGGGCTTCACCGCGTTCTGCCGGACCCAGTCGAAGCCCGCGATGATGCCGGAGAAGGAACCGGAGCCCTGACAGTTGAGGACCTTCACTCCGCGCAGCTGGACGGCCTTGGCCACACCGTAGGTGGCGCCGCCGACCGTGCCCGCGACATGGGTGCCATGGCCGTTGCAGTCCGCACCGTTGCCACCGAAGGCGTCGAAGACATTGCGGGCCCGGTTACCGAAGTCGGGGTGGCTGGTGTACAGGCCCGTGTCGATGATGTACGCGGTGACACCCGCGCCGGTGGCGTTGTAGGTGTACGCGTTGTTCCGGCCGGTGCGCTGGTCGATACGGTCCAGCCCCCAGGTGGGGTTGGTCTGGGTCGCCGTCGAGGCGGTCTTCTGGTCCTCCTCGATGGACTGGATCCGCGCGTCGGCGCGGAGCGCGGCCAGCTGGGCGGAGGTCAGCGAGGCGGCGAAGCCGTTGAGGACCTCGTCATAGACGTACTCCGTCGTGACCGACTTCGACGCGGCGACGGCGGCCGCGTCAGAGCCCGCCTTGACCGTGACGATGTACTGCCCCTTGATCTCGCTGGCGGCCGGGGCCTGGGCGACCGCGACCAGCGGGGCGGGGGTCGGGGCGGCGGAGGCGGCGGCCGGTATCAGGGCGATCGGCAGGGCGAGACCGAGGGCGCCGACGGTGAGGGCGCCGAGGTGGGTAGTACGCATGGGGGGCTGACACCTTTCGTCGTCCGGCCGGGCTGAGCCATCGGCCGGTGAGTGGGGGAACGCGCCCGCTGGGGGGAGTCTGGGGATCACCCGCCGGGGAAGCGGGGCGGGGCGCGGAAGGTGGAACAGCTCGCCGCGCGAGGCGGCGGTGACGGTGGTGCGAGGGCCGCCGCACCAGGTGGCGGCGGTGACGGTGGTGCGAGGGCCGCCGCACCAGGTGGCGGCGGTGACGGTGGTGCGCGTCGTCGCGCCAGGTGGCGGCGGTGACGGTGGTGCGGGAACACATGGTGGAACGGGGTTCGCGGCGACGAGGACCGCGCTTCGGCCGGACGGCACGCCCCTCGTGACGTCACGTCAGGCACCCAGGGACAACGGTGGTTCACGAGCGGGATCGCCGCTTTCCGGAACTCCGTGTCCGCTGTGCGTGCGCCAACATACCGGCATGACGGTGTGTTGGCCATGCTTGAAATGAGCATGACTCATAGGGATACTGCCGGGCCGCGAGACAGGGTGCGGGAGGGCGCCTCCGACAGATCAGCCCGCGCCGAGGGCAGTCCTCATGCGCGGTGCGGATACCACGGAGTCCCAGCTGGCGGACGGGACCACCTCGCCGGGAGAGAGGCGCCGACAGCCCACCTCCATCACGCGGTGATCGAGCCCGGCCGCCAGCCCGACAGGCCCTCACCGCACACCTCACGGCCTGCGGGCGCGGCCCGCGTCCGCAGGCCGTGACTCCCCGCCCCACAACTCCCCCGCCCCACTGCTACATTGGCGAACCACTGGAACAGCGTTCGAGGGCACGAACATCGTTCCAGTGACAGTGACAGGAGGGCCGCCTCGGTACCTCCAGGCCTCGGAGCGGAGGAACACATGAAGCTGATCATTTTCGGCGCGAACGGCCCTACCGGTCGGCTGGCCACCGCGCAGGCGCTCACCGAGGGCCACTCCGTCACCGCCGTGACCAGACAGCCCGGCGACTTCCCGCTCAGCGGCGCCGGGCTCCGGGTCGTCCGGGCCGATGCCCTGGATCCCGATGCGGTGGACCAGGCGATGGCCGGTCATGACTCGGTCATCTCGGCCTTGGGCGTGCCCTACACCAAGGGGCCGGTGACCGTCTATTCACAGGGCACCGGGAACATCGCCGCCTCGATGGCCGCGCACGGGATCCGGCGCCTGACCTGTGTCAGCTCGATCGGTGTCAACTACCAGGACGCGCCCGGTGAGGCGCTCGTCTTCCGCAAGGTGATCGTGCCGGTGCTGCTCAGGCTGGGGCGCTCCCTCTACGAGGACGCGGCCCGGATGGAGGAGCGAGTACGGACCAGCGGCCTGGACTGGACGATCATCCGTCCCGCCGGACTCTTCGACGCCACGACCACCACCGACTACACCGTCAGCACCGTCCGCCACCCCGGCTGGTTCACCTCACGCAACGATCTCGCCGACGCGCTGGTACGGGAGGCGGTCGACGGGCGGTCCATCGGGTCCGTGGTCGAGGTGATCACCACCGAGGGCGTGCCCGGCTATCCGCGTGTCTTCCTCAAGGAGGCCCTGCGGATCGGTGGCAAGCGCTGAGCGGAGGCGGGAGCACATCAGAGGGAAGGGCACGGGTCCGTCCGCGCGGGCGCCGGGACGGACCGGCCCACTCCCGTAGCTACGGTGAGAGGTGCGGCCGTACCTCTCACCCGTCTCGCCCGCCGCAGGGGCCGACATCCGGCGGAACGGGCTCCGGTCACCGGCGGGGCGTCGCTCAGGCGCCGGGGCCCACCCGTCGCGCCAGGCCGTCCAGCACGAACTCCAGTCCCAGCCGGAAGTTCTCCTCCCAGGCGTCATCCATCAGATACGCGCCCCCGACGAGCGTGGGGTAGTCGTCCCGGCTCAGCCGCAACCGCTCCTGCGCGGCGGCGCGTTCCTCGTCCGGCCAGCACAGACTGGACTGACTGGCGGTGGAGCCCTGGACATGGCTGTACAGCAGCCAGCAGGCGGCCTGGACCTCCTGGCCCCTGAATCCCGCCCGGACGAGCGTGGCCTGGAAGAACTCCATCCAGCTCAGGAAGTTGGGCCCCAGCATCGGCCGCCGGCGCAGCGGCAGAGCCGCCGACCAGGGGTGTCGCAGCAGCATGGCCCGGCAGCCGGAGAGCAGGGCGACCACGTCCTCGCGCCAGGCCCCCACCCCACCGGCGGCGGGCAGCGGCGCCTCCGCGAAGATGGCGTCGACCGCGAGGTCGATGACATCGTCCTTGGTGTCGACATGCCAGTACAGCGTCGTGGCACCGGCCCCGAGCCGCTCCCCGAGCCGGCGCATGGTCAGCCGGTCCATGCCCTCCTCGTCCAGCAGGGCGACCGCCGCGTCGACGATGCGTTCCCTGCTCAGTGGCGGCTCGGACGCCGCCGCCGACGGCAGTCGCAACCAGACGTTCCGCGTTCCGGCGCCGCTGTTGCCACGGCCCGTGCCCCGTGCTCCGCCCGCCATGGCCAGCGCCCCCGCCTTTCGGCCGATCGTGTGATGGGGGCTCACCCTAGTACAGGGATCGATACGCCCGTACCCGGCTCGGGGTGCCGGTCACCGTACGGGACGGTGTTGGTGCCTGCCGGTCAGGCGGCCGGGGTCCCGTCGTTCCCGGACCGGCCCCCGGCCGACCGCCGGGTCCGCCCCTCGCGTTCGGCCTCGTCCAGGCCATGGGGCTGGGGACCCAGCGGCGGCCAGGAGCCGCCGCGACACGAACCCCCGGCCGGTCAGTCGTCCTCGAAGAGCAGCCGCGGGCCCGCTCCCCGCACCGCGAGCGCGTCCTCGGGATTGAACACCCGGCAGCGCTGGAGCGACAGACAACCGCAGCCGATACAGCTGGTGATCTCCTGCTCCAGGCGCTCGATCTCCCGTCGGCGTGCCGCCAGATGCGCGGCCCACCGCACGGAGATGCGCTCCCAGTCCCGCTTGCCCGGCATCCGCTGGTCCGGCAGCCCGGCGAAGACCTCCGCCACCTCGGCCAGGGGAATGCCCAGGCGCTTGGCGACCAGGATCAGGGAGAGCCGCCGCAGGACATGCCGCCGGTAGCGGCGCTGGTTACCGGCGGTGCGCTCGGCGGAGATCAGCCCCTGCGCCTCGTAGAACCGCACCGCCGACGTCGCCACCCCGGCCCTGCGGGCCACTTCGCCCACGCTCAGCAGATCACTCGGGCCCTGCCCCACGGCGGCTCCTCGACTTCACGTTCGGTTGAAGTTCCAGCGTAGCCCGCCGTCGCGCCCGCCAGCCATGCCCCCCAGGCTCTGTCCACCAAGGTGGGGACACGTCCACGAGCCGCCCCGGCCTTTCCGCCGCCGCTCCGGCGCCGTCGGCGGCAGATCCGTACCCGTATCCACCCGAGGCGAGAGACATCGCGCCCGCCCCAGGTCAGCGGTGGGCGCGGGCGTGGTGGCCGCGCGGTGGGCGCGCGTACGGTACGAGACGCAGGTGCCAGGTGGTCGCGTACAGCAGCAGGGCACCGATGAGCCAGGCACCCGTGCCCTTGGCCGCGTCGGACAGCGCGTGTTCGGCGACCGTGGGCCAGGGAGCCCGTTCGGTCCTGCTGGGGTAGGTCTCGCTCACCACGCCGTTCTCCTCCTGGACGATAGGACGGCTCATGTCGTAGACGGTCACCGTCCGGTACGTGTCGATCCCCCGCGTCTGGGTGGCGGCACCGGCCAGGGCGGCCAGCACGAGGGCGGCGATCACCGTCCAGCGGACCGGGCGCGCGGCACACGGCCGTGGAACCGTACGGCCGGTACGGGCCCGACGGCGGAGCAGATACCCGGCCAGGGCCGCCAGGCCGATCGCCGTGCTCAGATGCTGAAGCAGCCGGGCCAGGGTCAGTCCGCCCAGCACGGGATCACGCAGGAACGCCACCCGCGTGACGGCGTACCCGTCGGCATGGGTGAAGGAGTCCCACACCAGATGGGTGGCGATGCCGATCAGGGCCGACAGCGTCAGCCACGCTCCCTGGCGGACGTACCGCGCGGCGCCGCGCGGTACGGCGGACCCGGTAGCGGAGGTGGTGCCGGTGTCCGGGAGCCGGAATCCGGCCGGAAGGAGCGCGCTGACCGGTTCGCGCAGCAGGTGGTATCCGGCGAGCAGGGCGAGCGTGAAGGGGAGGGTGACCGTGAGGACTCCGGTCGGCGTGTGCGAGGTGGTGGCGTTGAGGTAGGGCTCGTACCACGCGCCCGCGTACGACCGGATGCCCGAAGTCGCGAGGAAGTAAGGGACATCGGGCGCCATCGCGCCCGCCACCAGGGCCGCCGGGACGAACGGGCGGCGCAGCAGCGGAAGGACGGCGGCCGGGTGGGACAGGGTGAACGGCACCGCGGGGCACCCCTTCGCTCGGATGGCCCGCTCCGGCGGCGGGCCCGCGCGGGGCGGGCCGGTGGCCGCCTCGGCCGACGGCGGCCGGGTCGGGTGGGAGGGACCGGAGGAATAGTACGCCAGCAAGACTATTCCGTTGGAGTGACTATGTCGAGCGGAGGCGGTCCTCCGCCGACGGGCAGCGGGAGGGCCGGTCGCTGACGGGGTTCGGCCGGGGCGGTCCGGGCGGCCCGGGCGGAGAACCACCCGCGACCGGGGCGGGCGGGCGCCCCTGAGGTCATGGGCGGATGCCCCGAGCGGCCGGGGCGGAGCGTCCGTCATAGCCGCACCAGGTGCCCCGCCCCGGCGGCTCGCGGGCGGCCAGTCGCCCCCTCCACGGGCGAGCCCCTGGCCAGGACACGGCGGGGACTCGAACGGGCTCAGCCGCCAGGCCCCGAGGGAGGATCGCAAGGCGGAGGATGGGGGCACCCCCACCCGGGCCGCCAGGCCCGGGTGGCCATCGGCGATGGGCGGCAACGCTGAGGGAGGCACGCGAGCCCGGCGAGATCCGCCAGACAGGCCCTCAGCCGCTCCCCGGCTCAGCGCGTACGCGAGCGGGCGCGTACCGCGGTGACAAGGAGCGCCAGGACCGGAAGTGTCAGCGCGAGCACGACCATGCGGTCGGGGCCGGAGCCATACCGGACCCCGTCGAGCGCGTGGGCCACCAGCGGTGGGGAGGCCACGATCATCGCGGCCGTCTCCCGCAGTCCCGAGGCCCTCGGCCGTGTCCGCGGCGTCCCGCCTGGCCCGCGACGCCCACTCTCTTTCTGTTCCCTGTGGGCCCGCAGCGCGCACACCACCCCGGTAGCGGTGAGGACCAGCAGCGGCCAGGCACCGTACTCGGTACTGACACCGCTGACCACCCCCACCTCCACGGCCACGACGGGCACCCAGGCGGCTCCGCCCATCGCCACGGCGACCGCGGACACACGGTCCCCCGGCCGCAGTTCGGGCGGACAGGCCAGGACCACGGCGATGGTCAGCAGCGCCACCACCGGAACGACCACCCGGTCCCCGTACAGCCATGGCTGGGTCAGCGCCAGCGCGCCCGTGACCAGGAGTCCGCAGACGGCCGCGGTCACCCCCGCCGCCCAACGGCCCGTCAGGGCGACCACCGCACCGGCACAGACCAGCAGCGAGGAGAGCAGGCCCAGCGCGAAGGGCGCGTCGAGCGTCCGCAGGGACAGCAGGACCGGGCTCGGGGAGACGACGAGCCCCTCCCACCAGCGGGTCAGCCGGATCGCGGCGACGACCGCCGCCGCGACGAGCGCGAACGGCGCCGCCGAGGCGAGGAACCGGCCCAGGTCATCGGCCGGGCCCAGTCCCGTCCGCACCCGCAGCGCGTGCGCCGCCAGGTCCGCGGCCTCGCGCAGCCGGGCCCGGCGGGGCAGGCCGGCCGTCATCTCGCGGTAGGTGTCGGCGATCTCACCGCCGTACGCGGCCCGGTAGCCGGGCGGGTAGAGCCGGAGCAGCCGGGCGATCACGCCGTCACCGAGGCGCCGCCCAGGCCCAGACGCCGCCGGGCCTCCCGGACCGCCACGGCCAGCCGCTCGGCCTCCAGGGCGAGCCGCTCGCGGCCCGTGTCGGTCAGGGCGAAGATCCGGCGCGCCCTGCCGTCGACGATCTCCTCCTGACGCACCTCGATCAGCGCCTCCCCGACCAGCCGGTCCAGCGCGCCGTACAGCGCGCCGGTCCTCGGCACCACCCGGCCGTCGGTGATGGCCTTGACCTCCTGGGCGATCGCGTACCCATGCCGGGGCGCGTCCGCCAGGGCCGTCAGCACCAGCAGCGCCAGTTCCTGCATCGCCCGCTCGCTCATGGGCTCAGGGTATGCCGTGGGGTGGCGCGGGCGGGATCCGGGCGGCGGGGCGCGGTTCCGTCAGGTCAGGGCGTGGGACCAGAAGCGGGCCTTGTAGAACCTGGCGCCGGTACGGACGGAGTCGGCGCGGCCGGAGAAGCCGATCGTGTCGCTCCACCACTCGTTCGCGGTCGGGGCGTCCTGCCAGAACGACGTTCCGTCGGGGAGCCGGCCGAAGGACTTGGTGAAGAGCCAGTCATGGATCCTGACGGGAGGAGCGAAGCCCCACGCGCCCGTCGCCGTGTCGCGCTGGAGCCTGGTCTCCCAGATGCCCCGGCCGGGGTTGGTGGCGTCCCCGCCCACGGTGTAGAAGATCGTGTCGGAGGAGTAGTCGGGCTGGACGTCATGGCCCGCGCCGACCAGCCCCAGCGAGGTCTCCAGCGCGAGGCCCGTCACGCTGCCCGCGGCGTCCGTCACCAGACGGTACGCGCGCAGCTCGCCCTCGCCGGTGGCCACCAGCAGCTCGTTCGCGTCGTCCCACCACACCCCGCGCGCGCCGCGGAAGTCCACGCCGAAGCTGTCCGCGAACGACATCGACGGCAGCCCGCCGGGGGTCGGCGGCACGAAGACAGTGAGGCCACCGCCGTTCTGCCAGTCGCCCGCGGTCCGGCCGAAGACCCTCGCCCGGGAGCTGGCGGTGACGATCACCCCATGCCGCTCGATCCGCTCGATCGCGTGCGGGTTCCCCGGCACGACCGCCGACCAGACGACCGACTTGTCGCTCTCCCGGATCATCGCCACACAGCCGCCGAGCTCCGAGGTGCCCGAGGAGGTGGAGACCAGCACGGCGCCCCAGCGGGTGGTGAGACGGCGCTTCACGTCGGAGAGCCGGTACCACGGTGAGGTGTTGGCGTTGGACGGGGCGGTCCAGTACCAGCCGGGGGTGCCGTTCCAGTCCGCCGTGCCGTTGCTGAAGCGCTGGATCTGGTTGGCGCCCTGCTCGACCGTCAGGATCAGATAGTTCGTCGCGGCGGTGGCGGGCCGGGCGGCCGCCGCCCCCGCCACAGCCGCCAGTCCTGTGGCCACGGTTCCCCGCAGCAGTGCTCTTCTCCGCATTCGCCCGGCCTCCGGATCGTCGAGGGTGAAAGGGGAAACCGTGCCATGGGAGGGAGCGGGGCGACAAACACGGCTCATGCCCCGGTGGGCGCACGAGCTGTATCGCCCCGGGTGGTCCGGGCGCGCGCTCCGCCGTTCGCGTCGCGCGCGCCGCGTCCGACGGTTCGCCGCCTCCGAGGTTCGCCGCGTCCGACGGTTCGCCGCCTCCGGATGCAGCGCCCGGGTTCAGCACCTGAGTTCGGCGCCTGGAGCCAGGCTCCCATCAGTGCCCGGGAGTCATCGCTCGTCGGGACACAGGGCGTCCAGGATCAGGCCGAAGCCGAAGCCGAACTCGTCGCCGTAGGTGTAGCCGGGTTTGAGGACCAGTTCGGTGGCCAGCTCGGTGAGATGGGGGTAGGCGTCGGCGGGCATGGAGTTCAGGATGGCGCCGGCGACCTCCTCCACCTCCTCCGGGCCCTGGAGTGGCAGGCTCAGTTCCTGGATCACGAAGCCGTACAGATAGCTGTCGATCAGCGAGACGGCGTGCGCGGCCATCACGACGGAGAACCCGGCGGTGCGCAGCGTACCGATGACGGCATCATGGTGGCGCAGCGTCGCCGGTCCCGGTGTGGTGCGGGAGTCCAGCAGGCCGACGGCCCAGGGATGGGAGCGCAGCACGGCACGGGCGGAGTCCGCCCGGTGCCGGATCGCGCTCTTCCAGTCGGTGTCGCGCGGTGGCAGGTCGATCTCGCCGAAGACCGCGTCCACCATCCCGTCGAGGATGTCCTCCCGGCCGGAGACATGGTGGTACAGCGACATCGCCTCGACGCCGAGGGGTTCGGCGATGGCCCGCATGCTGAGCGCCGCCAGCCCCTTCCGGTCCGCGACCGCCACCGCCGTACGGATCACGTGCTCACGGCTGAGCGGCGGGCGCGCCGACGTTCCGCGCCGCCCCTTGCGTCCCTCGGGCATCCGTCCCTCTCTCTCGTCTCGGTGCCTCGGTGTCCTGGCACACCGTCAGCAGCCTGTCTCCGCCCTGTCCATTGACCACCTTATGACATAAGGCTAACTTGCCTTATGCCATAAGGTAAGTCTCCGGGAAAGCGGGAAAGGCTGTGCCATGGGATCGGATCGCATAAAGAAGGTCTGTGTCGTCGGAGCCTCGGGGAAGCTCGGGCGGTACATGGTCCAGCACGCGCTGGACCGGGGCTACGAGGTGGTCGGCGTCTGCCGGGAGGCCAGCGTGCCCAAACTCGCCGCGTTCGAGGGGCGGATCACCGTCATCCCCGGACCGACCAACGACCCCGAGGTGATCCGGCGGGCGGTGGAGGGCTGCGACGGGGTGCTCACGGTGCTGGTGCCGTGGGGCGTGCGGAAGTACTCCTCGGGTACGGCACAGGCCGTGCTCGACCACGCCCGGCCGGGCGCGCGCCTGGTCTTCTCCTGCGGCTGGCACATCACCCGCGACGGCAAGGACCGGTACGCGTGGACGCTCGCCGTCGGCGTGCGGATCGCCACGGTCCTGGGCAAGCTCGTACGGGCCGTCGAGATCGACGACCAGGTGGAGGCGTGCCGCCGGATCTTCGCCAGCGACACCCGGTGGACCGTGGCGCGCGGCAGCACCCTGCGGGAGGGTGCCAGCCAGGGCCTGCCCATCTGGCGCAGACATGTGGGCGACCCGGCCCTGGCCAGTGATCTGACCCACCGGGTGGACTACGCGCTGTTCATGGTCGACGCGCTCACCAATGACGCGCTCGTCCGTGAGGCCCCGGCGATCGTCGGCCGGGGCACCCCCAGCGCCCTCGCCCACGGCGGTGACCGTCAGGACCACGGCCACCGGGCGTGAGAGGCGCGGTGGTCCAGCAGGGGCGGGCCACCCCGGCGGCGGGCCGCTCCGTCAGCCGTCGTACCCGGCCCCGGCGGAGTGGACCGCACCCGGGCGGAGCCGGGGGAGGACCCGGCGGATCTCCTCCTCACCGGCGTCCTCCACCTCGATGGCACCGGCCACGCGAAGGTCCAGATGGGCGAAGCGTGGCGCCAGTTCGGCCAGGGCGGCCAGCGGTTCACCCGTGCCGTCCTGGCGCTGGATGACCAGGTCCCTCAGCGACAGCCGCTCCAGCCCGGGCAGGACCGGGGAATCAGCGAGGGCCCGCAGCACCTCGTACGAGGTGGCGTCGAACTCCATCCGCGCGAGGTCCAGGCACCGGAGCCGGGGATACGGGGACGAGCCCAGCTCATCGAGCTGTTCCAGCGGGCAGTAGCCCCCGAAGACATCGCCGCCCATCTCGGCCTCCCAGGACGTCAGCCCGGCGGCCCACCCCAGGGCGAAGCCGCGCCCGGTCCTCGCTCCCGCTCCCCCGCTCACCGGCGTGTTCCAGCCGGATCGCCGCGCCCCTCGGGTCATCCACCGCCGTCAGCGCGTCCGCGTAGGCGAGCCAGGCCTCCCAGTCATCGCTCTCCGGGATGTCCGGCGTCATGTCGGAGTCAGGGGAATCAGAAGCGGAAGCAGGAGCAGAAGCGGAACTCGCAGTGGGGTCGGAAAGGCTCATGTCGTTCTCCCCGTACTGGCCATGGGCACCGGACGGCTCCGGGCCCACCCTCGTGAGCGGCACCTTAGACGCGGCCTCTGACACAGGTCCCGCGTCGCGGGCCCGGTTCCATGGGGGGTGTGTCAGGAGCCGCGCGGGGCCCGCACCACGAGACGGGTGGCCATCCCGGTGGCCGCGTCGCCTCGTCGCGCCGAAGCACCCGCGTCAGGGGCCGGATTCCGTCCAGGACCCCAGATTCCTGGGGTACGCGGCGGCGGGGCGCTCTGAGAACCTCCGTCCTGGCTGTCGAGGTCGGCGGAGCCGTATCCGGCCGCTCCGGATCTCCGGGCGGGACACCACGGGTGAGGGCCTGTCCTTCGGTACCTCACTGATCGCGCCGACGGGACCGCTCCCGCGGCGCGTCCGTGCCGGAGGGTCCGCCGTTGAACAGGGGGGAGAGCACAGTGAATGACACGTCCGAGGTCACCGTCGTCATCGTGGACGAGGACCCGGTGTTCCGACTGGGCATGACGGCGCTGCTCGGATCGGTGCGCGGGCTGTCGGTGGTGGCCGAGGCGGCCACCACCGTCGAGGCCGTCGCCGTGGTCGAGCGCCACCGGCCCCGGGTGGTGGTGATGGATCTGCGCGCGGGCCCGGGGCGGGAGTCCGGTGTCGACGCGGCGCGACAAGTGCTGCGGCTGCGGCCTCAGCCCGCCGTCCTGGTGATGACCGGGGTCGACGACGGCGACTCCGTACTCGTCTCCCTGCGTACGGGAGCGCGCGGCTATCTCCTCAAGGGGGCGAGCGCGGCCGAGGTGGAACGCGCGGTGCGCGCGGTCGCCAACGGGGAGATCCTGCTCGGTCATGGCGTCGCCCGCCACGCCCTCGCCTGTGTGGCCGGCCCGCACCCGGGCGGCCGGGCCCCGGTGCTGTGCGGGCTGACGCCCCGGGAGCATGAAGTGCTGGATCAGGTGGCCCGTGGGCTCGACAACGAGATGATCGCGCGCCGACTGGCACTGAGTCCGAAGACCGTACGGAACCACGTCTCCACCATCCTCACCAAACTCCAGGTCAACAGCCGGGCCCAGGCGATCGTCCGGGCCCGGGAGGCGGGGCTGGGCGGGGACGGGCCAGGCGGAGCCGGGCTGGGCGGGGGGCGCTGAGGGCGCGACCCCCGTCCCGGGGACCGGCCCCTCACCGCGAGGGGCGGTCCCCGGGCGGGACCTCAGGGGCGGGCGTGTCCCCGGCGGGAGTCCTGGCGCGGCCTCCCGCGCGGCCTCAGGCGTGTCCGTCAGGTGTGTCCGTCAGGCGATCCGCCAGTGCTGGTTGATCTGGCCCGCGCCCAGGCAGTCCCACAGCTGCACCCGGCCCGGGTTCTGGTCGATCGTCTGGAGATGCCCGTCCAGACAGCGGTTGTTGGTCTCGACGGTGATCTGGTACGTGTTCGGCAGGTTGGTGACCGGTCGCATCCGCCAGTGCTGGTTGGTCTGGGCGGGGCCCACGCAGTTCCAGACCTGCATCCGGGTGCCGTTGGTGCCGATGGATCCCCAGTCGGCGTCCAGGCAGAGCCCGCTCGTCGCGCCACGCAGCTCGTAGTAGCCGCCCGCCTGGGTGTAGACCCAGGCGATGTCCCAGCGCTGGCGCGGGTCCTGGGCGTCGCAGTTCACCAGCCGGGCGTCGGAGCCCGGGACATCGCCCCGTGCCTGGAGACAGCGGTCGTTGTAGCGGTTTCTGATGGTGACCTCGCCCGCCGCGGCCAGCGCCTTCGCGGTGGCCGACGGCGCCCGGTCCGCCGGGGCGGCGGCTCCCACGGGGGCTGTTCCCACGGGGGCCGGTGTCGCCTGCGCGGTGCCCGCGGCGACCAGCAGGGCGGCCGGGACGGCGACGGCCGCCAGGGCGGCGGTCAGGGACTTCCCCATCGTATGTACCTCTTCTTCCGGTTGTGGATGAATCGCTCTGTTTCGGCGATGGACGTCATCCTCCGGGGCCCGGTGTCCTGGGCACACGGGGCCGATGTCCCGTCCCTCCGGGCAGTTCGCCGGAGCGCGGTGCGCCGGGCGACCGGGGGGCGCCGGGCCCAGGTAGCGGCGCCGAGCGATCAGGGCCCGGCGGTACGGTCACGGGCCCGGCGGTACGGTCAGGGCTTCCCGTCCCGGTCTCCGCCGGGACCTCGCTCCCCGGGCCCCGCCGCGGGGCCGCGTTCCCCGGGCGCCGCCGCGCCGTCCGCCGCCGGAGGTACGGCGGCCGTCAGCAGGCGCGGCTCCACCTGCCGGGTGAAGAGCGAGGCCACCAGATCACGACGGCTGCGCACGCCGGTCTTGTCGAAGATCGACGTCAGATGCTCCTGGACGGTGTACGCCGACAGACGGGTCCGCCTGCTGATCTCCGCCGTGGAACTGCCCCGCAGCACCAGGGCGGTGATCTCGCCCTCCCGGGCGGTGAGCCCATGAGCCGCCATGATCAGCGCGAGGTGCTCGCCAGGACCGGCCGCTTCGACGGCGACCGCGATCCGGGCGGCGCCCCGTCCTTCCAGCCGCCAGGCGTGCAGCCGGACCCGGCCCCGGGTGCGGGTGTGCCCCCATGAGGTGAGGGAGCCCGGGGAGCCGGGTCCGCGTACCGCCGCCGCGACCGCGTAGAGGGCGGGCGGGAGCCCTCCCTCCGTCGGCCCCGGCGGGGCGTCACCCGGTGCCCCGCCCACCGGTCCCGGGTCGTCGGGGGCGGGCAGTTCGTCCAGCCAGAGCCCGGCGGTGGAGCTGAGCTGCACCGGAACGTACTCCTCGTCCAGCAGCACCAGGGCGGGGGCGGGATCGCCGCCGGGGCCCGGCGGATCGTCGTCCCCGGCCCTGCGGGCGAGATGGAGCCGGCGCAGGCTCTCCCCCAGCGGCTGGGCGAGGGACCGGGCCAGAGCCTCCTGCCTCGGGCCGAAGGGCGGGGTGTCCCGGCTGATGCTGAGGATGAGCGCGCCCCAGACCCCGTACCGGTCGCGCAACAGGATCCGTACCTCGTCCGTGAGTCCGAGGGGGCGGATGATGTCCCGGTAGCGGGGGCTGCGGTCGCGGACACCGCCGACCGCGTCCCCGAGCAGCCGCACCGGCGTGGTGCCCCGGGCCAGTTCGGGCAGTCCGTTGACATCGCCCTCGCGGTACTCGATGTCGAGCATGCGCGGCAGATAGCGGAGCGGAACGGCCCGCCGGTAGTGGCCACCGGTGTTCATCAGGGTGCCGGGGTCGACGGTGATCCCGGCCCAGACATCGGACCTGAGCACCGGGCGCACGGCCCGCATCACCCCGTCGAAGAGTTCGTCGACCCCGTTCGCCGCCGCCGCCACGCGCACCGCGGCCTCCCGGACCCTGCCGACCCCGCCCGTTCCCCCGTAGCCCACCATGACCGCAGCGTAGAACGGGCCCCTGGGAGCCACCCCGGGGTTCGGCGCGCGTCGCCGTGGTGGGTGTCGCCGCCATCGGTGAGGCCGTGATCCCGGGCCGGTGGCGCGGCGGTCGCGGGCCGGTGTCCGCCGCGGCGGGCGCGGTCCCAGGTCCGTCACGCCGATCACGCCGATCACGCTGGCCACGTCAGTCACGACCGGCGCGGCGGTCACGGTCCGGTGGCGTGGACCGACACCACCCCCGCGCCGCCGTCCACCGTGACGATCTGTCCCGTCCGTACGGCGTCCATCGCGCCCCGCACACCGACCACGGCGGGAATCCCGTACTCCCGTGCCACCACGGCCCCATGGGAGTTGGCCCCGCCCATCTCCATCACCAGGCCACCGGCGGTGAGGAAGAGCGGGGTCCAGCCGGGGTCGGTGGACGGTGCCACCAGGATCTCGCCCGGTTCCAGCCGGGCGCCGACCGGATCCCCGACCACCCGGGCCGGTGCGGTGACCGTCCCCGCCGACGCCGGAGTGCCGGTGAGGGAGCCGGGGGCGGCCGGTTCGTGGGGCGGCTCGGGGGCGGTGCCGTCCGAGAGCAGCACGCGGGGGACGGGTCTGCGGCGCAGTTCCCTGGCGTAGCTCTCCTTGCGCGCGGCGATCGTGGCGCGCAGATCACCAAGCTCCGTCGCCGTCCCCGTCGCCGTCCCCGTCGCCACCCCCGTACCCACCCCCGTCTCCATCTCGTCGAAGTCGAGGAAGAACACATCGTCCGGGGCGTCGATCCGGCCTTGGGCGTGCAGCCGCGTCCCGTGTTCTGCGACGCGTTCGCGCACCACGGCCAGCACCCGGACCGCGAGGTACTTCGGGTACTCACGCAGTCCGGCGAGCAGCCGGGTGCGGCGCAGCGCGAACCGGACCAGCGGGCCACGCGCCCCGGCGCGCCGGGCGAGGCGCTCCACCATGGCGTCGGCGTCGGCACGGGCACGGGCGAAGACCGCGTCCGGGCGGGCCGCCGGGTCCTCGACGTCCAGGAGGTTGGCGAGCACGCCGAGGAGCTGGGAGGGATCGTCGGACCAGCGGGGCAGCCCGAGGTCGATCTCGGCGACGGCGCGATGGCCCCAGCGGTCCAGGAACGCGGCGAGGCCCCGCTGGGCGGTGCCGGGGAGCGCGCCGTCGTGGTAGGCGCGGGCCAGTTCGCCGACCGTACGGCCGGGATCTCGGAAGGCCCGCGCGGCGGCGGGGTCGGCGCGGACGAGATCCGCGAGGTCCCCGAGGGCCAGGTCCATCGCGGTGGTGACGTTGTGCGGCAATCCGCGCAGTACGGTCTGGAGCTCCCCCGGTTCCGTACGGACGATCCGGCCGGTGAGGGCGAGCAGCGCGTATCCGGTGAACGCGGCCGGGGCGATCCTGGGCAGTACGGGCACGATCTGGTCGCGCAGCGCGCCCCGGACGGTCGTGGCCCGCGCCCCGGCCACGGTCTCCCGCTCCAGCCGGTGCGCCGCGCGCACCGCGTCCCCGGGGCGCAGGAGGGCGCGGCCCAGGCTGGACGGGACGTGGAACCGCCGGGCGAGCAGCAGCGCCCGGCGCAGGGCGGGCCCGACCGAGGTGGAGGTGAGGGCCAGCCGCGGATCACGCGCGCAGAGGCCGGTGAGCACCTCGGCGGATCGCGCCTCCATGAGGCCGAGCAGTCTCAGGACGAACGCGCGGCCGATCCGGTCGCGCAGTACGTGGGTGAGATCGAGGAAGATTCGCTCGCCCGCCTCGGTGTAGCCGGTCGCCGCCGGGTCACCGATCAGGATCGCGTTGGCGGACCGGGCGATCTCGCGGAACGCGGCCCGCCCGGCGGGGGTGATCGGGCGCTCCAGGCCCTGGGCGAGGCTGAAGCAGAAGTAGACGTGGAAGCCGTCCCGTTCGGGCAGGGGGAACAGGGTGGTGACGGGCCGGGCCTGGGTCAGGTGGAGCGCGCCGTCGGCGTCGATCGCCCACTCGATGTCCTGGGGGCCGCCGTAGTGGTCCCGTACCGCGCGTCCGAGGGCGGCGAGACGGCGGATCTGAGCATCGGTCAGACAGGGTTCGCGGTCCGGCTCGGCCGTGACGCGTTCGGTGCCACCGTCCGGCAGGGGCCGGATGGCCAGCCGTTTCTCCCCGGTGCTTCGCTCCACGATCGTGTCGCCCTCGGTGACGAAGTGGTCGGGGTCCACGGCACCGGAGACGACGGCCTCACCGAGCCCGGGGGCGGCGTCGATGACGGTCCGGCGCCGGTCTCCGGTCACGGGGTCGGCGGTGAACAGCACCCCGGAGACGGCCGGGTCGATCATCCGCTGGATGACGACGGCGAGCTGAACGGAGTCCTGGGGAACGCCGTTGGTCTCGCGGTAGACGACCGCCCGGTCACTCCACAGCGACGCCCAGCAGCGCCGGACCGCGTCGACGACCCGGTCCGCGCCGATGACGTTGAGATAGGTGTCCTGCTGACCGGCGAAACTCGCCGAGGGCAGATCCTCCGCCGTGGCGCTGGACCGCACCGCGACCGGTACGCCGTCGCCGAGCGCGCGGTAGGCGCTGACGATCTCCTCGTACACCCGCGGCGGTACGGGGGCGTCGAGCAGCGCCCGCCGGGCGGCGGCCGGGGTGAGGCCCGGCAGCGCGCGGGTGACCCGCACCGCCCGGTAGGCGTCCGTGGTCACACAGAAGCCGGGCGGTACGGGCAGTCCCGCGCGGGTCAGCTCGCCCAGATTGGCGGCCTTCCCGCCGACGAGCGCCGCCTGGGTCACGTCGACGGCGCGCAGATCGATGACGAGCGGCATGCGGACCTCCAGGGGGCGGCTCCGGCCGGGGAGCCGCGGACTTCGGCGGGTGGCTCCGGCCGACGGGCCGGAGGGCCGGGGAGACCGGGGGACCGGGGGACCGGGGGACCGGGGGCTGGGGAGCCACCGGCCGGGCGGGGCGGACGAGGGCGGGGTGGACGAGGGAGGGCGGGGCAGGTGCTGGGCGGACGAGCGCGGGGCGGGCGCGTGGGGTGTCGGGTGCCCCGCACGGCGGAGCCGGTTCGGCCGTTTCCACGCCCGCCCTTCATGTACCACGCCGAGGGGCGTGTGACGCGGGGCGACAGGCGTCTTCGTCCGGACCGCTCGGTGGTGGAACGGCCCCGCCGGGTACCGGAGCGGGACTTCGGGGCCGGGGGTACGGGAGTACAGGACCCGGGTTCGGCCCCCGGTCCGGGCGGGAGCGGACGTACGATCCCGGGCCCGGAGCAGACGCGACCCGGCACCCGGCACCCGGCACCCGGCACCCGGCACCCGAGCGGACGTCCGGCGGTTCCCCTGTGGCGCGATCGTTCAAGACGCCCCCGCCCGGCCCGGCCTACCGTTCCCGCAGAGCGGAGCGAGAGGACGGTCATGGAGGAGTACGCGAGCGCCAAGCTGCTGGCGCTGGTCCAGCAGGCGCTGGCGGCCGAGGGCATCCGTGTCGTCGCCCCCGTGAGCGGCGGCGCCCAGCTGCCCCTGGCCGAGAAGCGCCGGTTCCTGACGGAGGTAGCGCATGACCACGGTCTCCTGCCGTTGCTGCGGGTCGGCGCGCTGATGCCACGGGCCCCCTCCGATCCCGCCGTCGCGGCCCTGCTGGGCGCCGTCGACCCGCATGACCTCGTCGAACGCTGGCGGCGGCTGGAACGGTTCACCCACTCCCGGCACCGCGTGGTCGTCCGGGAACGCGGCACGGGACATCTGGTCGTGGAGCACGCCGGGCCGCCGGGAGCCCCGCCCGACCCGGCCGAGGACGCCCTCGTCCTCGGTGTGCTGACCGCCCTGCTGCCCCTGTGCGGGGCGCGGGACCTCACGGTCACCGTGGGCGGCGCCGACCCGGTCACCGTGTTCTCGCACGGCGCCTTCACCGCGCCCCCGCCCCGGACGGCGAGCGGTCTGTGGCGGTTCACCTGGTCACGGTCACGGGCGACGGCCTCGCGGGGAGCCCGGGCGGCGGAGCGGGACGGTCAGCACACCGAACACACTCAGCACACCGAGCGCATCGAGCCCACCGAACACACCGAAGACGAGGCGGCGCGGGCGCGACGGCTCCTCACCGCCGACCCCGCCCGCCGCTGGACCCTCGGCGCCCTCGCCGTCGAACTGGGCGTTCCCACCCGGAGCCTCCAGCGGCGGCTGTCAGGGGCCGGTGGCTTCAGCGGACTCCTGGGAACGGTGCGTACGGAGCTGGCCGCCGAGCTGCTGATGCGCGGCGAGCACACGGTCAGCGTCATCGGCTTCGCCTGTGGCTACGCCGACCAGCCGCACTTCACCCGCCACTTCAAACTCCGTACCGCCATGACGCCCGCGGTCTACCGCTCGGTCTTCCAGCGCCCCACGCCGGGCCGGGCGGCGCACCCGGACCAAGAACCGAAGCAGAGAAGGACACCATGAAGCTCACTGGTACGACGGTCCTCGTCACGGGCGCGACCCGTGGCGTGGGCCGGGCCCTGACCCGGCAGCTGACACAGCTCGGCGCGCACGTGGTGGCCGTGGGCCGTGATCCCGGCGGACTCGCGGCACTCGCGGACGCGCACGGCGACCGGGTCTCGGCCGAGGCCCTGGACCTCGCGGACCCCGACGCCGTCGACGCCTACACCGACGCGCTCCCCGACCGCCACCCCGGCCTCTCCGTCGTCATCAACAACGCCGGGGTGCAGCACCTCAGCGACTTCCTGACCACCGAACCACGGGACGTCCGGCCGGTGCTGCGCCGGGAGCTGGCCGTGAACCTGGACGCCGTCATCACCCTCTCCACCGGCCTCCTCCCCCATCTGCGGAAACAGCCCTCGGCCGCGATCGTGAACATCAGCAGCGGGCTGGCCATCGTGCCCAAACCGTCGGCGCCCGTGTACTGCGCCGCCAAGGCCGCGGTCCGTGCCTTCACCCGGTCCCTGCGCTACCAGTGCGAGGACGGCGCCCCCCAGGTCCGGGTGATGGAGGCGATCCTCCCGCTCGTCGACACCGACATGACCGCGGGCCGGGGCCGGGGCAAGATCAGTCCGGCGGAGACCGCACGGGCGGTGATCGGGGGCATCCACCGGGACCGGCCGGAGATCTACGTCGGCAAGGCCCGGTTCCTGCCCGCCCTGATGCGGGTCGCGCCCTCCCTCGGCTACCGCTCACTGCGGCATGGCTGACGCCCCGGCGGCGACGGCCGTCCCGCCCGCTCCCTCCACCCGTGCCGGACGCCTGCTGATACGGCTCGACCGGGCGGCGGACCGGCGGTGGTTCCTGCCCGCGCTCGCCGCCTTCCCGCTCAGCGACTACGTGCTGCCGTTCCTGCCCAACCAGATGCTGCTCATGGGGGTCTCGGCGCTCCACCCACGCCGCTGGCCGGTGATCGCCCTGACCTTCGTGACCGCGTCCGTCGTGGGCGCCTTCGTGATGGCGACGGCCATCCAGTCGGCCGGGCCCTGGCTGCTGGAGGCTGTGGGCGTCGGCGAACTGCCCGCGGCCGGCGCGTTCGTGACCGAGCACGGCGCCCTGGCGCTCGCCGTCCTCTCCCTCCTGCCCTGGACGCCCCGGGTGACCGTCCTGCTCTGCGCCCTGGCCGGACTCCCACCCTGGTCGATCGCCCTGGCCATCCTGGCGGGCCGCCCCCTGCCCATGACGCTCCTCGCGGTCATCGGCGCCCGGGCGCCGCATCTGCTGCGCCGCTTCCGGCGGGTCGACCGGGTCCTGGCGGAGGTACGGGCGGCGAACCCGCCCCGACCGGGCCACGCGACCTCGACCTCGACCTGACCGGATCAGCACCGCCACCCCGGCCGGGCCACCGCCCCCACACCGAAGTCACCCCCACCACGGCGGAGTTCGGCACCGCCCCACGGCCCCCGGAATCACCGTGGCCGAACACCACCCACCCGCCCAGCGGTCTGCTACGGTGCACACATGTTCCCCTTCCGTGCATAGGAGCCAGCGCCGCCCGCGCCCGTCGAGGCGTGGCACTCGCTGCCCCCGCATGCCCGGAGCGCCATATGTCCGGCGCTGTCTCCGAGGAACATCACCGTGTCTTCTTCACCTTCGCCTTCTTCCGCGTCTTCGCCTTCCCCGGCCCCGTCCTACGCGGCTGTCCTGCGTACCCCGCACGCCTGCCGTACGTTCGGTGCGGCACTGCTGGGCCGGCTCTCCTACGGAATGGTCTCCTTGTCGCTGGTGCTGGCGACCAAGGAGGCCACCGACTCCTACGCCATCGCCGGAACCGTCATGGCGCTGTTCGCACTGACCAGCGTCGTCCTCTCACCGGCCCGCGCCGGTCTGGTCGACCGGTACGGGCCGCGCCAGGCCCTGCTGCCCATGGCCTCCGCCTACGCGCTGGCGCTGACCGCGCTGGCCTTCGCGACCTCGCGGCCGGATGTGTCCGGAGCTGTACTGGGGTTCTTGGCGGCGGTCGCCGGGGCCTGTACGCCACCGCTGGGCCCGGTGATGCGGACGCTGTGGAGCGATCTGCTGCCCGACCGGCGGCTGCTCCAGCGCGCGTACAGCCTGGACGCGGTCGCCGAGGAACTCCTCTTCGTCGCGGGACCGCTGATGGTGGGGCTGCTGGTGTCCGTCGCGGCGGCGCCCGTCGGCCTCGGAGTGAGCGCCGCGCTCGTCCTGACCGGCTCACTGGCCCTGATCTCGTCCCCGGCGGTCACCGGCTGGACGCACCGCCGCAAGGCCCCTTCCGAGCCGTCACCGCCGACGGGATCCGTCCCCGGCGCTGCACGTCGGCGGCTGCCCCTGAGCACCCCCGGGCTGCGCCAGGCCATCGTCGTCTCGGCGGCGGTGGGCATCTGCCTGGGCGCCTTCGAACTCCTGGTGGTCGCCTTCGCCGACGATCTCGGCGACCCGGGGGCGGTGGCCTGGGTGCTGGCCGCGCTCTGTGGGGGCAGCGCGATCGGCGGCCTGCTGTACGGCGCCCTCCCGTGGCGCGCCTCACCCAGGACGCGGCTGGCGTTCCTCGCGGCGGCGATGGGGCTGGCCCTGGCCACGGCGGGGCTCTCCCCCCATCCGTACGCGCTCGTCGTGGGGGCGGCGCTCGGCGGGCTCTTCATCGCCCCGGCCATCACCACCGCCTATCTCATCGCCGATGAGTGCGCCGGTCCGGCCGCCCGCACCCGGGCGGGTGCCTGGGTCAACACCGCGTTCAACGCGGGTTCGGCGGGGGCCACGGCCGCCACGGGGCTCCTGGTGGGCCGCCTCCCCCTGTCCCTGTGCTTCGCGCTCGCCGCGGCCCCGGCGGTCCTGTCCGCGGCGACGGCCCTCCACCGGTCCCGCCGCCCGATCCCCCACGAGTCCGCTCCGCGCGGTCCGGGCACGTGCGAGGTACAGATGGCCTCACGGACCCCTAAGGGTGACGTCTAGGCCTCGGGGAGTTCGGCGCGGACGCGGCGGGAGGGGCTGAAGGTGTAGAGGTCGAGGACGCTGGGCGGATCGGCGAGGCCGGGGCCGCCGTCGCTGATCCAGGCGGTGATGTCACCGACAGCGTCGGGGTCGTTGACCAGCCCGAGCCAGACCGGGCGGCCACCGGCCCGGTGCCCCTCGCCCGAGGGCTGGACCACGATGACATTGGCCTGTTCGCAGACGTCGAGGCAGTCGGTGGCCCGTACGGTCGCCTTGCCGTTCAGGGCCGTGCGCAGATCCCGGAGCTGGGCGGCGTGGTCGACCCCGGGGATCTTGGGAGTGCCACAGCAACAGCCCCGGCACACGGTGACGGTGGGCCGTATCGCCCCCGCTGCGGACGTGGCACGGCGGGACTGGCTGGTCATCTGTTCTCCCTGACGCTTGGCGGTCCGGACATTCTCGCGCAGGGAGACCGGTCACTGACACCCACGGTGGGTGCCTCGCGTGATGGGTGGTGCCGGAGACGCGCTCCACACCAGGGCCCGGTGGGGCGGATCCCTCCGGGGCACCCTCCGCATTCTCGCCAGAAACAGCGGCGTTCTCTGCCGAAACCGTACCTTGTGCGAGGCATATTCCCGCCGTACGCTGCGATTCTCTTCACCGACCGGGCGGCCCACTCAAGCAAGACGGCGACGCCCCCGCTGGTGCGGTGCGTCGATGTGCACACCCCTGAACAGCCCATACCCGACGGTAGCCACAGGTGGTGCGATGCCCATTTCCGCCAAGATGAAATCGAATTACGGCGACCCCGCGATAACGTCGAAGTACACACCCTTAGAGGAAATCGGGATCGGCGAAGAGGAACGTGCATACTGCTCCGGCATACTCACGTCCCGGATGAACCTCCTTCGCCGGGGAGGGCTCATCAACCACCTGTGGCTGACCGTTGAGAGTTGGGATGCCCTTGCCGGAGATGAGGAGACACAGGGCCGCCAGCCACCCCTTGTGGTGGTCTCCAGCAATCGGGCCAACTGGATCGCGAGAGGAATCGAAGCCGCGGCAGATCACTTGGCGGAGAATCCCGCGTACGCCGATGTCGGAGATCTGCGAGCGCTGGGCACCTATAGACCGCAAGGACGCAACCCGATCCCCGGGCCGACGAGTTCTCCTCCGTTCTACGCCCCGGCCCGGGTGGGGGCAGGACGCGGAATCTATATCGTCGTCCACGAGTTCGAGTACAGCCACTACAGGGAATCTCTGAGGGGCACGGGTATCACCGTGGTGGGCTGGAGGTTCCGCCCACCGCCGAGCGTGGCACCAGAAGACAAGGTAGGAAAGCCATCGGTCGAACTGACCGGCTTCGGCGCCAGCCGCTTCGCCGCGCTGCAGTTCTGCAAGGCGCTGCGCGGGCGGGCGGCGAACAGATGGAACTCCGCCTGGCTCCTGGATGACAATGTTGTGGCACTCGCCGGATTTCCCGGATTCGGCACTGTCGAAGGAGTCCTTGGGGATCACACATGCATAGGGTTCCAGGCGGGAACCCAAGCGCTGCCCCAGAGTACGATCCAGACATGGGCAGCCGGTGAGCTCAACGGTGGAAGAGGCCTGAGGTGCACCGCGATCCCAAACTTTCCGATATGGGAAGCGCCAACCGGCCTGGTGCAGCAGGTCGTGCTGTGGAACATCGGTAAAATCTCCAGGGAGTCCGTCAACATCAGTCCGGCCTTCATCGCCTCAGCCGAAGACGTCAGTATCACCAACTACCTCAAGTTACAGGATCATCAATCCATAGGGCAGCTCACCAGGATCAGCGTGAAGAAAGAGAGCGCTGAGACCGATGACAGTAACGGTGCGAAACAGCTGCTGAGGACACGCGACGCGTTCACCCAGGCCATCGCGCAAGCCGAGAGCCGGGCATCCGGCGGGCCGCCCTATCCAGTGGTTCCACCTCCGGTCTGGTTGCGCGACGGTGACAGCACCACCGAAATGACCGTGGGCGCCTTCATCGACGCAAAGCAGAAAGGCAAGTCGCCCGCTGCTCGCTTCCGGGCCAAATGCCAGGTGGTGGAGCAAGTGACGGCCCGCGCGCTGAATTTAGGTCTCCTTGACCAAGATGTCATCTCAGCGGCTTTCAAGATCCCTGTCGGCGACCAGCCCGACCAGCTCAGCGTTGATCTCTATGACGAGGACACGCTATGACCGGCCCCCTCACCGATCTCGTCACCGCCCTCACCAGTCAGCTCAACGCGTCGGCCACATCGGATCCGACCATCGACCTCAACGACGCGGTCCTGGGCGCGAGCACGGCCACCGCGCTCGCGGCGGCGTTCGCCCTGCCGGATGGTACCTACCTCTCCGTGTCCGGTGTCGCCGCGGGTGACATCGCCGATCCCGTCGATGGTGTGCTGACGGTGAGCACCGGGCATGTGGCCGTGTTCGGGGCGGACCATGCCTCGGTGACGCTGGACTTCTGGGCCGCCGACGGTGTGGTGCAGGTGTCGGTCGCGGTCGCCCTGCCCGACGACTGGCGGCTCACCAGCGGATTCCCCAAGCTCACCCGGTTCCCGTTCGATGTGCTGACCATCAGTGAGGCACGGTTCGTCTGGACCTCGGTCGCGCAGCCCCAGTACGCCTGGCCCGACGAGAACCTCACCATCGCGCTGGAGCCCGGTCAGAACCTCCTCTGCCGACTGGTGCTCGGCGGGGTGTCGCTGGTCGGCGAGTTGCTGGGAGAGGTGGCCGGGAGCGGTTCGGTACGGGCGTACGGGCCGTTCTCACCGGTCAAGGGTCAGGCGCTGCCGGTGGGCACCCTGGTGGCGCCCATCGTGGCGGGCCAGGTGTTCTCGGTCGGCGTCGCACCGCTGACGCTCTCGCTCAGCGATCCGGCCGTGGCCGTGCGGATCGATCCCACCGATGAGCTCACCCCGGTCCAGGAGACCAGTCTGCTGGTCCAGGGCACTTTCCAGAACCTCCTCGATGTGTCGGTGGCGATCCCGGTGACCGGGGGCGCGTACCAGCTGTTCGTCGCTCCGCTCACTGCTCAGGACGGCTCGCTCACCACACTGATCAGCGCCCTTCCCGGTGGGGCGGCGGCACTGACCTATCTCCCCTCCGAACTGGACGACCTGTTCTCCTCGGTCGGTCTGGACTCCTTCACCCTGGCGGTGGGGGGCCATCCAGCCAAGGTGACCCACACCAGCCTGGCCCTCAGCACCACGGAATCCTGGAAGGTCATTCCCGACGCCCTGGAGCTGACCTCGGTCCGCCTGGTGGTGGACACCACCAGGGACCCGTCCGGCCCGGAGGAGACCTCGGTATGGATCGACGCCGAGGCCGCGTTCCTGCCGGAACTCTTCACCGATCCGTTCGACTTCACCGTCGAGCTGGAGAAGCAGGACAGCAGCTGGGAGGTCGCCTCTGTCAACGGAAGCTATCGGGGCGCGGTCGGTCTCGGCACCCTGATCGCCGAGCTGACCGGGGACACGATCAGTGCGGACTCCGTCCCCGAGGCGCTGCGGGCGATCACCTTCTCGGACTTCGGGGTCACCGCCACCCATACCGCCGACGGACAGCCCGCCACCCATACCGCCCCAGGACAGCCCGCCACCCGTCCCGCCCGGCCGTTGTTCGAGTACACCCTCTACGGCACGGTCGAGACCTCACTGTCCCTGCTCGACACGGCGCTCACCGCACGGTTCGACCTGGTCGCCACCAAGTCCGGCAGCGGCCACACGGTCAAGCTGACCGGTCTCGTCCTGATCGGTGAGCAGACCTTCGCCTTCGAGATCATGCTCGGTGACGACAAACCCCATCTCAAGGGCGTCTGGGCGGACACGGGCGGTTCGCTCAGCCTCACCGGTATCGCCGAGACATTCGGCTGGAGTGATCTGCCCGCGCTCCCCGTCGATCTGGACCTGGCGCTGACCGGGGCCGGTTTCCAGTACGACTTCACCAGCGATGCCCTGGTGCTCACCATCACCTCGGCCACCCACGGACAGCTGGTCTTCAGCACCGCGAAGGAGAACGGGACCCGGGTCTATGTGGTGGACCTGGCGGTGCCCCTGGATATCGCCCTGTCCGATCTGCCGGTCGCGGGCCCGCAGATCCCGCCCTCGGTGGACATCGGCATCGAGAAGCTGGAGATCGCCTACGCCTCGGCCGACGTCTCCCAGGACTCGGTCACCGACCTCAACACCACCCTTCAGGCACTGGGCGGGAAGGCGATCGGCCAGACCCAGCTCACCTCGGGGCTGTTGCTGAGCGCCGGTCTGAAGCTGGGCGGCGAGACCCGCCAGATCGATCTGCCCCTGGGCAAGCCCGCCCCGGCGGCCACCTCCGCCACGAACGCCCTCGCCTCCGCCGACGCCCCGGCCTCCGGCAGCAGCACCCCAGAGACCCCCGCACCCGCCACGCCCTCCGGCACCCCGGCGCAGGACACCGGGGTCTGGATCACCATCGGCCGCTCCTTCGGTCCCCTGCACATCGACCGGATAGGGCTCCGCTACACCGGAGGAGTGCTCTTCTTCGAGGTGGACGCCGATGTCGCGTTCGGCCCGCTGGCGCTGTCGCTGGACGGGCTCGGCGTCGGGTCGCCGCTGACCACGTTCCACCCGGAGTTCTCCCTCACCGGGCTCGGGGTCTCCTATGACGCCCCGCCGATCCAGATCCTGGGCGCGATCCTGCGTGTCCCGGACGACCAGCTCACGGCCGGGGTGACGTTCCAGTTCGACGGCGAACTGGTGGTCCAGTCGGGGAAGTACGGATTCGGCGCGATCGGCTCGTACGCGCAGTTCACCGACGGGGTGCCGTCGCTGTTCGTCTTCGTCCAGCTGGAGGCTCCGCTGGGCGGGGTACCGGCGTTCTTCGTCACCGGGGTGATGGGCGGCTTCGGGTTCAACCGGACGCTCGCCCTGCCGGGCCAGGACGAGGTGATGGACTTCCCGCTGCTGCTGCTCTCCACCGAGCCACCGGGCGGTACGGGATCGGGACCCCAGGGCCCCGACGCGGTCCTGAAGATCCTGGAAGGGCAGGCCGGGCTCAACGGCGCCACCCCCAAGCAGTGGATCACCCCCAAGGCGGGGGACTACTGGCTGGCGGCGGGCCTGGAGTTCACCACCTTCAAGGTGATCAAGTCCAAGGCGCTGCTGGCGGTCGACTTCGGCAGTGATCTGACCATCGCGCTGCTGGGCCTGTCGACCCTGCGGCTGCCGCTGGACGACGAGGGGTCACAGAAGCCGTTCGCCCTGGTCGAGATGATGATCCGGGTGGTGGTGGAGCCCTCGCAGGGCATGTTCGCGGCCACCGCGATCCTCACCGGGAACAGCTATGTCCTGACCCCCGACTGCCATCTGACCGGCGGCTTCGCCTTCTATGTCTGGTGGGGTGCGAACCCGAACGCCGGACAGTTCGTGGCCACCCTCGGCGGCTACCACCCCGCCTTCAAAGCGCCCGCGTACTACCCGCAGGTGCCACGGCTCGGCTTCGACTGGACCGTCTCCGACAGCGTCTCCATCACGGGCGGGGCCTACTTCGCGCTGACCCCCTCCTGCGCCATGGCGGGCGGCTCCCTGGCGGCGGTCTACCACGACGGGGGTCTGCGGGCCTGGTTCACCGCGTACGCGGACTTCCTCATCAGCTGGCACCCCTTCTTCTACACGGGGGACATCGGGGTCTCCATCGGGGTCTCGCTCCGGGCCCACATCCTGTTCTTCACCGTCACCATCACGCTCTCCCTCGGTGCCTCGCTGGAGATCTGGGGGCCGCCGACCGGTGGCGTCGTCACGGTCCATGTCGTGGTGGTCAGCTTCAGTGTCCATTTCGGCTCGGACCGGTCCGCCATCGCGACCGAGCCCCTGGACTGGTCGGGTTTCGCCGCGCTGCTGCCCGCGACCGCCGACATCTGCGGGATCACCCTGACCGACGGGCTCTACAAGACCCAGCCGGACACGGCCGGCGCCAGCGGGAAGAAGTGGATCGTACGCGCCAAGCGGTTCGCCTTCGAGACCCTCTCCGTGATCCCGGCCAGCGCCCTCACCTATGACGGAAAGAGCAGACACCAGACCACGTCCGGCACCATCGCGATCACCCCGATGGACAGGAACGATGTCGTCTCCACCCACGACCTCACCATCAAGAACACCGATGCGAGCACGATCGTGGATGTGGTGGGCTGGTCGCTCACCCCGCTGACCCAGACCCTGCCCGCCTCCCTGTGGTCCGCGCCGCCCGACCCGTTCACCCATGTCCCGGCCGCGCCCTCGGCGGAGGTCCTGCCGGACCAGGTGGTCGGGTTCAGCGTCACCGCTCCCACCCCGGCCCCCGGTGCGACCCAGGGCCCCGTTCCCCTGAAGCGTCTGTTGGAGGAGTACCTCTCCCCCGCCGGTGAGGCACCGTGGTCCGCCGCCGACGCCCCGACCCAGGAGTACGTCCCCACCGCCGACGCCCAGTCGATCGGCCTGCTGGCGGAGGTGAACACGACGACCGTACGGCAGCGCCGGGCCGCGCTGTTCGCCGCGCTGACCAGCATCGGCACCGATGACGGCAGTACGGCCTTCACCGGCACCGACGGTGATCTGAGCGCGCTCGCCACCGGAGCGGGCCATCTCTTCGCCGACCCGCCCCTGCGGCAGGACGCGGCCCTGACGGACGCGTGAGCCCATGGCCAAGCCTCCCGAAGTCGCCCCGCCCCCACGGACCGGAACGGAGCCGATGTGGCCCCCGAGCTGAACGCCGATGACCTCCCCGTCGGCGACCTGCGGTTCTACGACAACTACGTCCCCGCGCTGACCGCCGGGAACTACGAGATCACCGTCACCCACACCCTCCAGGGCATCACCACGGGCTCCCTGGGGGCCGTGCAGAACATGGTGGTCAGCGCGCCCCAGTTCGCCGTGGACCCGAATATGGTCCTCAACCGGTATCCGCCCGCGAACAGCACCGGGCCCTATGACCGGGTGCTGCCCCATATCGTCCTCAATGACGCCCTCCTGCCCTGGGAGCGCGCCATGACCGGCCCTTCGGACCAGCAGGGCCGGACACCGTGGCTCGCGCTCCTCGTCCTCGGCGAGGACGAACTCACCGGAGGTGAGCAGTCCCCCACCCGTAGCCAGACCACCACCGTCGACGGCTTCCTCGCCACGGACGGGCCGGTGCTCAAGCCCCAGGTGACCCGCGAGGGCGATGTGGCGGGCACCGACCCCTGCACCTTTATCGAGATCTCCGCCGACCGCTTCCCCCAGCTCCTCCCCCGCCTGGCCGAACTGCGGTTTCTCACCCACTGCCGCCAGTCCTCTATCGCCGACAAGGCCGAACAGGGGCTGGAGACCAACGGGCTGTTCTCCGCCGTCATCGCCAACCGCTTCCCCGCGCCGCCGTCCACCACCGCCCCCGGGCCACGGAAGTCCATCGTCCATCTGGTCTCCCTGGAGGGGCTGGAGAAGTATCTGGTCGACCAGCCGGACTTCTCCGGCCATACCTCCGTCGCCCTGGTCTCCCTCGCGTCCTGGACCTTCCAGACCACCGCCGACCCGGGCGAGGACTTCCGCGCCCTGATGGAGAACCTGGTCGACGGGGAGTACCACTCCGCCGACACCGCCCGGCCGGAACTGCTGTGGCTGCGGCTGGGCTGGAACTCCATGGACGCCAGTGCTCCGGGCGTCCAGGAAGTGGGCGACCGGTTCGACCAGGGCTTTGTCCCGCTGGGTTACCGGCTGCGCACCGGTGAGGACACCCTCGCCTGGTACCGGGGCCCCTGCGCCCCCGTCCGCACCACCCCACCACCCCGGTCCGGCCGCACCCCGTATCCCAGCGCGGACGCCGCCCTGGTCTACCAGGAGGAGTACGGGGTCTTCGACGCCTCCCGCGCCACCGCCTGGCAGGCGGGCCGCTCGCTCGCCCTGGCCGACCGCGCCTTCGCCCAGGCCCTCCATGACCTCCGCCGGCGCGCCCACCAGCTCACCGACCGACTCCTCCAGCAGCGCGACAGCGACACCTTCCCCGTCACCGCCGCCAGCCAGCTGACCGTGGACGCACGGGCGCAGAACACCTTGCTCACCCGGCTGTCCGCCCAGCTCCTGACGGACCTGAACACCAGCGTCCCCACCGCACCCGTCACCTCACCGACCACGAAACCCGCGTCGACCACCACCCCGGTGGATCCGACGCGGGCGGTCACCGACTTCCTGGGCGACTCCGACGCCCTGAAGCTGATCGCCCAGGCCGCACAGGGCGATCTCGCGCCCGTCGCCGTCTGGCTCGCCCGGCTGCGGCTGCTCTACCCGCTGCCGTTCCCCCTGCTCGTCCCCGATGACCGGCTGCTGCCCCCGGAGAGCCTGCGCTTCTTCCATCTGGACGAGAACTGGATCGCCGCCTGCGTGGACGGCGCGCTCAGTATCGCCACCCTCTCCTCCCGGGACACCCTGCTCAACAAGGCCCTGGACGAGACCATCCAGCGGGCCGTCCGGGAGCAGGCCGTCGAGGCCCGCGCCCAGAGCACCGGCACCACCGCCCCGGCCACCCCGGCCGACGGCGACGCCCCGGTCTGCGGGTTCCTGCTCCGGTCGGCCGTCGTCTCCGGCTGGCCCAATCTCGCCATCCGGGGATACGAGCAGGACGGCACCACCCTGGTCCCGCTGCTGCGGCTGGACCGGCTCTCCCGCGACCTCCTGCTCTGCCTCTTCGCCGGGGTGCCCGACCACGTCGATATCGCCGAGCCCCAGGAAGGCTTCCGGTTCGGCGTGGACGACGACGGGCACATCCCGCTGCGCCGCCCCACCGGCACCAGCGATCTGGGGGAGCAGCTCCAGCCCGCGACCCTGCCGACCCTCTTCCCGGACCAGCTGCGCTCCGGCGGTCTGCGCGTCCTGGATATCGGCGGGGCCATCCCTGTGATCACAAGCGCCCTGTCCGACGCGGGCGCACCCGTCACGGAGTTCGGCCCGGCGGACTTCGCGCTCCAGATGGTCAAGTCCCCCGAAGCCCTCCGGTTCACCAGCCAGCAGAGCTGACCCGCCCGACGGACAAGGACACCCCCGTATGCCCGGTCTGCCGCTCGCCGTTCCCCTCCAGCTCGATGTCCTCGTGGCCAACCGGGCCGTCCTCAGCCGGGACGCCTTCCGCTGGTGGCAGTTCAACTACCAGGCGCTCAACCACTGGCACAGCCCGCAGCCGACGGCGTTCGACCGGGACGAGGGCGGTCCCGGTGAGGGCGTCCATCTGAGCTGGACCCTTCCGGCGGCGCTGCGCCACTCCCCCGCCGACGCCCAGGGCGACTATCCGCTGGTACCCAACCGATGGCTGATCGTCCGGATGAGCGGGATCCTCCCCCGTACCGCCACGGCGTGGGTCGTGGAGAGCGACTGCCCCCTGACCTCCGGGGCGCCCGTGGTCGGATTCGGTAGCACCGGCCCGGACGAGCGGTGGTGGAGGCCCGCCACCGACCCCGGATACACCAGTCAGTATCTGGTCGATCCCACGCTGATCAGGGCATGGCAGGCGTCGAGCGACCCGGTCCGGTCGGCGACCACCCTGGACGCGAGCGCCGACAGCGCGCAGGTCGCCCGGCTCGGTGTCTCCTTCACACTCGCCGACTGGAGCGAACGCGCCGCCGACGTGGCGCCGTTCCTCACGGCGATGGCCCCGGGCAACCCGCTCTTCACCGGCTACCTCGCCCACCACGCGGGAGTGTTCTCCTTCCATGACCCGCTGACCGGCATCGACCAGGACACCCTCAGCTACTGCGTCCTCGGCTGGTACTCCGACCCCGCCCAGGACATCCTCGCCCCCGCGACCGACGCCGCCGCCTTCACGGGCCTGCTCACGAAGCTCGGCTGGGCCCTGCCCGACGGCATCACGGCCACCGCCGACACCGCGACCAACTGGAGCGTCTACCACGCGGCCTCCTTCCGCGTCGCCTGGGACCGCCAGGGAGCGCCCCCGGACAACGACCCGCTCCAGACGATCCGCGACAGCGGGGAGGTCAATGTCGGGGTCGGCAACACCGCCGCCGACGCCTTCACCTCGCTGGTCAGCGACCGCCTCCACGACCCGGCGGCGGTACGGCTGCTGCGGGCGCTCCAGGACGACCTCCTCCCCCAGCTCAACGAGCCGGGCGGAGACGCCCTCCTGGACCGGGCCATCCGCGACACCTGGTACCAGCCCACACCCGGTGGCTACTCCTGGACCATCACCGACACCACCTCCGAGAGCGGCGTCCAGGCCCCCCTCACCGCCGCCGAGGAGAGCTGGCTCACCCAGCTCAACCGCGACCAGGCCACGCTCGACGCGGCCCTCGCCACCCTGAACAGCCTCCAGCAGCAGGTCCACCAGCTCTGGTTCAAGAGGGGCCATCTCTCCGCAAGCGTCAACACCTGGCCCACCCCGCCCACGGGCGTCGGTGACCTCACCACCTTCCTCGGCACACTCAACCCCGAACTCGACCCGGCGCACAGCGGGAGCGCCGCCGCCCGGCTCATCGCCCAGTTCACCACCGTGCAGGGGCTGCTGGCGCGGGTGCCCCGACCGGATCCCGCGTCCACCGACCCCCAGCGGGCCCTCCAGGAGGGCATCGCCGCCTTCGCGAAGAGCAAGGGCCTCAGCGGCGGCAAGGTCCTCAAGCCCGTCAACGGCGCCCGCTACTGGCAGGGCAACAACCCCACGGTGGTGCTCTCCGGCGTCGACGCCCCGCCCGCCGCCACTCCGCAGGACGCGCCGCTGACGGTCCGTCCCTACAGCAGCCTGATCACCGCTGTCCGCCCCGCCAACAGCACTCTCGTCACGGCCTCCGCCGTCTCCCGGCTGCTCCCGTCGGCCGACGCGCTGAAACAGCTGCCGACCGGAGCCGTCCAGCCCCTGCTGGAGGAGTTCCTGCTGCTCGATCCCGCCAGCGCCACCGCCGTGGGCCAGGCCGCCGGAGTCTCGCCGACCCGGGTCGCCACGGCCCTCGTCGGACACCCCGCCGACCGTTTCACCGGCACCCTCCCCCACATTCCCCTCACCGACTGGAAGCAGCCCTGGGCCCCGCTCCTGCTGGAGTGGTCCGGCACCTACACCCGTATCCCGTTCACCGACGGCGCCACCCGGAACTGGGTCTTCGACGGCACCGACTACCGGCTGACCTCCGTACCGTCCACCGCCGTCGAACAGCGGACCGTCGAGGGCATCTCACCGCTCAGCCCGCACACCTCCACCCTCTTCCGCACCCGACTGGACAGCTTCGTCCGCCAGTTCGGCGACAACAGCGACCTCGCCCGGCTCGACGACCTCATCGCGAAGACCTACGAATGGAAGTTCCTCGCCCAGGAACTCACCGGCTTCCACCAGATCCTCGCCCTGCGCGACCACCGCCCCTTCCGCCGCCCCACCCCCACCGAGAAGCTCGGCTCGCTGCCCCTCGCGGCACTCCTCGGCTACCCCGATGTCCCCGCCCCGACCGGCCCCGCGCTCCCGGCCCCGGCCCAGGGCCGGGTCGACAGCGCCCCCCTGCTGCCGTCCGGCCCCCCGCTGCCCTTCCACGGCGCCGTCCACGGCGGCTTCCACTTCACCGATCTGCGGATCTACGACGCCTTCGGCCGGGTCCTCGACGTCATCGAGTCCGGGCCGTACAGCGGAGTCCTGGACGAGACCAACTTCCCGCTCCGGCTCGATCCCGCCCTCACCCCCGACCGGACCATCGACCCCGTCATCGCCTCCGTGATCCAGCTGCCGCCCCGGCTGCTCCAGCACGCCCGGCTCGACATCCGCCTCCTCGACGCCCACGACGACCGGAAGGTGTACGGGCACGATCCCGGCGTCACACCGATCGCGGGGTGGATCCTCCCCAACCATCTCGACCGCGGCCTGCTGCTCTTCGCCCCCGACGGCACCGCGCTGGGCGAGTACCGCCTGATCACCCAGTCCGACGGCACCCGGCGGGGCCAGTGGTCACCGCCGCCGCACACCCAGCTCACCCTCGACAACGTCCAACACCTCGCGCCCCGGGTGCACGACATGATCGGCGCCCCGGGGCTGGCCACCGAGAGCGGCTTCGACGCCTTCCTCTCCGTCATCGACGCGACCCTGTGGAGCACCGATCCGCTCGGCAACCGCGCCGACACCCATCTCTCCGTCCTCATCGGACGGCCGCTCGCGCTGCTGCGCACCCGGCTCGCCTTCCAGCTCGACGGCGACCCGATCACCGACACCGGCTGGTCCGCGACCACCGGCGGCGATACCACACCCGACGTCCTCAGCCAGTCGTTCGCCATCCGGCTCGGCGATCTGACCACCCATCAGGACGGGGTGCTGGGCTACTTCACCGGCACCGACTACACCGTCTTCCACAGCACCGCCGCCCCACCTGCCACCGCACCGCCCCCGCTCGTCTCCCCTACCACCGTCACGCCCCCCGCCGCGCCCGTCAGCGCCACACAGAACTATGTGCGGGTGATCGGGCCCGTGGGCGCCACCAGCGGCACCGAGGACTACCTCCGGCTGACCTTCACCCCCGACGACCACCAGGACGTGACCGTGCTCGCCGACCCCCGGGCCGCGATCCACGCCACCACCGGCATCCTGCCGGTCACCCGGCTGGACATCCCCCAGCCCTATGTGGAGACCGCGCTCGCGTCGATGGAGATCGCCTTCCGTACCGGACCGCTGCTCACCAGCGTCGGCCCCGCGCCCGCCGGGGGAACCACGGGAGAGAGTCCTGGGCAGGCCATCACCTACCCCACACCCGCCGAGCAGAACGGCACCTGGTCCTGGTGGGAACCCGGCCCGGTGGGCACCTGGACCGGCTACGACCTGGTCAAGACAGCTACCTCCGGCACCACTCCCCAGCGGAACACCCTGCGCGAGGGGTTCCTCCAGTTCATCGCCACACCCGGGGACGACACCGCGCCGCAGACTCCCGGCAACGACACCACACCGCAGACACCCGGCACCGTCACCGATCCGGACAAGGTCACCCCGCCACCCGATAACGGCTCAGAAGAGGTCACCCCGCCACCCTTCACCAGGCCGGACACGGTCACCCCGCCACCCGTCACCGGACCCGGGCCGCAGACACCGCCATAGCGCCCGGGGCCCGCCCCCGGCACCCACCTGCCCGCCCGCGTCCGCCCGGTCCTGACCCCCTGACGGGACCGACCCGGTCCGCGCCCGCCATGAAGGAGCACACGATGTCCTCGGACACCCCGCTGCTCACCTACACCGTCTCCGCCAGCCCGTCCCGGCTGCCCGTCAGCGATCCGCAGGCCCAGGTGAGCATCACGGCGGCCGCTCCCGCCGACACCCCCGTGTACTGCGGCCAGATCCTGGTCTCGGTGCCGGTCGGCCCCGGCACCACCAGCCTCTTCCTCACCCCACCGACCGCGTCCGTCAGCGCCAACACCTGGGCCCCGACCACCGGCCCGCGCCGCAGCGCCGACCCCTACGCCGTCCCCGGCACCACCGACGACTACCACGAGACCGTCATCTACGACTCCACCTCCGGCACCCGCCAGCCCCTCGCGGACGCGCTGAACCTCGGACTGCGGGGTGCGGTGAACGACGCGGTCGGCGATATCACCCTCCGTATCCGGGAAATCTCCGGCACCTCCCCGGACCCGGCCACCTTCACCCCCAAGGAGAAACAGGTCATGGTCCGGAAAACACCCGCCGACTTCTATCTGAGGAACGTCACCGCCGCCAGGCCGGGATCGAACGAACTGCCCCGCACGGAGTTCGTGAAGGGCGAGTCGATCTATCTCTCCTGGGAGAGCAACGGCAGCAATTTCACCATCTCCCTGCCGGACCGGAGCGCCTCCCCCGGCAGCGATCCCACCACGAGCCACGACACCGGTACCACCACCCACTACGAACTCGCCTCGGGCCTGACCCGGGACACCACCATCCTCCTCACCGCGACCCTGACCGGCGGCGCGGTCGGAGGCACCACCTCCGGCGGGGCGTCGACGGACGAACGGCTCTACGCCACGCTCCCGCTGACCATCTCCAACCCCGTCCTCACCCCGACCAGCGTCGATGTCTCGACCACCCTGAAGGTCACGGGCGACAGCACGCTCGCGGGCACCACGACCGCGCACCTTGACGCCGCCAGCGCGACCATCACGGCGGCGCTCAAGGCAGCGACGCTGACCGGTACGACGGCAACGGTCGACAGCCTCGTCACGAACAAGGACCTGAACAGCGGATGGGGAAACGTCTCACTGTTCAGCCAGCAGAAAGCGCTCTACAGCGGCACCTCTAAAACGTCCACGAAGCAGGCGGCGACCGACGGCATCATCGTCGTCATGTTCCCGATCACGGATAACAAGACGTGGGAAACCTCAGTCGTGATCGGGGTGAACTATGAAGAATTCAGGGTCAATGGATCCGCCCAGGCGAACGAAGCCGTCTATCAGCAGCCGACAATGACGATTCCCGTTCCCAAAGGCGCAGAACTGGCATACAAGGTAGTGGCCGACACCACGAAGCCGGACAGGAACGACGCCCATATCATGTGGTTCCCCCTCGGCACGGCTTCGCTGCCGTCCGAGTGATGAAGCGGCCCTGAGGAGGGCCAGGGCGGGGTGCGGAGGTGCGGGTGCGTCCACCGGCGGATGGACGACGCGGCACCCCGCGCCCCCGCCCCTTCAGCTCGTCCCCGCCGCACCCTCGGCGCCGCCCGGCCGGTCCGCCGTCAGCGCCGCGAGCCCCACCAGGTCGTCCGCCTGCGCGTCCGGGACCTCCTGGTCGAACCGGGCCAGTACCCGGACCCGGAGCGAGACCGCTCCCAGGAGCAGGATCGCGGCGCCGAGCAGGATGTAGAGCAGTCCGATGCCCCGGCCGTCGCCCGTGCCCAGGACGGCGCCGACGGTGTCGGCGAGGCCGCCGCCGGGGGACATCAGCGGCTCCAGATAGTGGCTGCCGAACGGCGCGATCAGCAGGAAGCCGACCGGCAGGGTGGACCACGCGACGAGCTGGTTGAGGGCCATCACCCGGCCGTGGAACCGCTGCGGCACCTTCACCTGAATGATCGTCAGATAGATGCCGTTGAGCAGGGAGAGCGACATCGACATCCCGAACACCCCGGCGCAGACCACCAGCAGTTCGGGCCGCAGCCCGGTCAGGACGGCGAAGAACGCCAGCACCGGCACCACGAGCAGCATGCCGCGCATCCGGCGGTGGCGCGGACCGCCCCAGAGGCCCATCGCCAGCCCGCCGGTGATCGCGCCGATCCCGCCCGCGAGGGAGACGGTGGCCACCGTACCCAGTCCGGAGAAGCCGAGCACCAGCGGCGGAACGAGCTGGAACAGGACCGGCAGGAAGAGGTTGAGCAGGGCGAAGAAGACGAGCATCGCCCGGAACCCGGGCCTGCGCCAGACCAGCCGGAACCCGGCGGTGATCTCCTGCTTCAGGGTTTCGCGCCGTCGGGCGGCCAGGGTGCGCGGGAAGCGGACGGACAGCAGCACCAGTGCCGCCACCGCATAGCTGACCACGTCGATCAGCAGCACTCCGCCCAGACCGATGGCGGCGAGCAGTCCGACCGCCGCGAGCGGGGCGACCACCTGGGCGATGCCGCCCGAGATCTGCACGACGCCGTTGGCGTGGCCGAGGTAGCGCTTCGGTACGAGTTGCGGGATCGCCGACTGGAAGGCGAGCCGCTGCCCGGTGAGGGAGACCGAGAGGATCGCCAGCAGCACCCCGACATGCCAGGGCCGCAGGGTCCCGAAGACCTCGGAGAAGTAGAGCAGCGCGAGGAGCGCCTCGCACCCACCGCTGACCAGGGTCGCGGCCAGCATCACCCGGCGGCGGTCGACCCGGTCGACCAGACCGCCGAGGACCGGGGCGGCCAGAAGTCCCGGCACGATGCCGAGGACGGCGAAGAGCCCGAACCAGGCGACCGAGTCCGTCGACAGATAGATCCACAGCGGCAGGGCGAACTCGGTCAGCGCCGAGCCGGTCTGCGAGATCACCTGGGAGGCGGCGACGGCCGCGAAGCGGCGGGTGTCGCGGCGGGTCGTCGGAGTGGTGGGGAGTTCACCGGCGCCGGGCGCGTGGTGGACTCCGTCCAGCCACCAGGTGGCGCGGGCGGGGCGGTGGTCCCGGGTGAGTGCGGTGACCTCAGTGGCGTTCGTGGTCCCGGCGGGCCCGGGTACGGAGTCGGCACGCGAGGCCGCGACCGCCGGGTGGACCGTGGTGACGATCTCGGCGAGTTCCGCCGCGCGGTGCTTGAGGAAGTAGTGGCCGCCCTCCTCCAGCACGGCCACGGCGGTGGTCAGGCCGACGAAGCCCCACTCCCGGTACCGCTCGCGGTGGAACTCGGTTCCCGGGTCGGCGGAGCCGATCACCGAGACCACGGGGGACGCCAGCGCGGGCACCGGCCGGGCGAGCCGCTCGGTGAAGTACGCCTCGGCGGCGCGGGAGTCCTCCCGTACGTTCCGTACGATCGTGGCCAGTTGCTCCGGGTCCAGGCCCTCCAGATCGGCGCCCATCGAGCGGAGCCAGTTGAGGTGGAGCCGTCCGCTGCGGCGCCGGTCGAGGGCGGAGAAGCGGGCGAGCAGTCCGAGCAGGCCCTCGGTGGGCCGGGCGAAGGGGAAGATCCCGCCCAGATAGACGGCGGCGGGCTCCCGTCCGGCGGTCGCCAGCCGGTGGGCCAGTTCGACGGCGAGCGCCGCGCCCACCCCGCAGTGCCCGTACACCGCGACCGGGCCGGTCACCCCGTCCAGCACCTCCTCGGCGCAGCGGCGCGCCACCTCCTCCAGCGGCAGCGACTCCTCCGACATGCCGAGGTCGTGCCCGGGGACGGCGACGGCGTGCAGGGCGACACCGGGCGGCAGGGCGTCCGCGAGCGGCTGGTAGACGACGGCGCTGCCGCCGCCGTAGGGCAGACAGACCAGGGAGAGCGTGACACGGTCGGCGGGCTGACGAGGGGTCAGCTCGTGCAGGAGACGGCTCGGTCCGCGCTCGGTTCCGGACCGGTCGGCCAGGGCGGCGAGCGCGGCCACGGTCCGCTCCCGGAAGACGTCCATCAGGGTGATCCGGGCCTCGGGCCCGAGCACCTTGCGCAGGGCCGCCACCATCCGCATGGCCAGCAGGGAGTGGCCGCCGAGGTCGAAGAAGTCGTCGTGCGCGCCGACGCGTTCCAGCGCGAGCAGAGCGGCCCAGCTCTCGGCGACGGCGCGCTCGGTGGGGGTGGCCGGGGCCGTCCAGGCGGCGCCTTCGGCGGGGCCGGGCGCGCCGGGTTCGGGCAGGGCCCGCCGGTCGACCTTGCCATGGGCCTGCCGGGGCAGCTCGGGCAGGACGACGAAACGGGAGGGGACGAGGTAGTCGGGCAGCTTCTCGGCCAGCAGTCGCCGCACTTCGGCGACCGGCGGCGGGGTCGCGTCCACGGCGGGGACGAGATAGCCGACGAGGACGAGTTCCCCGGCCGGGCCCCGGGCGGCGGCGACGGCCTGGGCGACGCCCGGGAGCCGGGCGAGATGGGCCTCGACCTCGCCGAGTTCGACCCGGTAGCCACGGATCTTGACCTGGTGGTCATCGCGGCCGAGGAACTCGATCGTGCCGTCGGAGCGGTGTCGGGCGAGGTCCCCGGTGCGGTACATACGGGGGGCTCCGCCGGGCCTCGCGCCGGGGTCCCCGGCGCGGTGTCCACGGCCCCCGGCTCCGGGATCCCCGGTGAAGGGGTCGGTACGGAAGCGTTCGGCCGTCAGCTCCGGCAGGCCCAGATAGCCGCGCGCCAGCCGGTCGCCGCCGATCCACAGCTCCCCGGGCACCCCGGCGGGCACCGGCCGCCGCCGGGCGTCGAGCAGATAGACCCGGGCGCCCGGCAGCGGGCGCCCGATGGGGGTGGTGGGTCCCGCCGCCGGGGCAGCCGGATCCACGAGGTGGGTGGTGGCGCCCACGGTGGCCTCGGTCGGTCCGTAGTGGTTGATCACCCGGCAGCCGGTACGGGCTCCCGCCGCCGCGAGCCCGCGTGCCCACTCCCAGCCGGACGCCTCGCCGCCGAGGACGAGCAGCCGCCGGGGCAGCAGTTCCGCCGGGTCGTCCACCTCCGCGCTGAGCGCGGCCAGATGGGAGGGGGTGAGTTTGACGCAGTCGACGCGCCATTTCGCGAGGTAGGCGGCCAGCTCGGGGCCGGGAGTACGCGGGGGCAGCAGATGCAGGGTGCCGCCGGTGGTGAGCGAGAGATAGAGGGTGGTCAGGCCGAAGTCGAAGGCGAGCGACTGGAGCAGGACATGGCGGGCGCCGTCCGCCAGCCCGGCCTCGGCGAAGCGCTGGCGTACCCCGGCGAGGTAGGTGAGCACCTGGCGGTGCTGTACCGCCACGCCCTTGGGGGTGCCGGTGGAGCCAGAGGTGTAGATCACATACGCGAGGTCGTCGGCTCCGGCGCCGGCCTCGTGGCCGGGTGGGGTGTCGGGGACGGCGGCGAGCCGGTCCGCGAGCCCGTCGAGCAGCAGGACGGGAGCGTCGGACGCGGTCAGCAGGGAGCGCCGGACGGAGGTGGTGACCAGGGCGACGGGCGCGGAGTCGGTGAGCATATGCGCGAGGCGTTCGCGGGGCTGCTCGGGATCGAGGGGGACGTACGCGGCGCCGGACTTCAGTACGGCGAGCAGACAGACCGCCTGGTCGAGGCCCTGGTCCAGACAGACGCCGACGAGCCGGTCGGGCCCGGCGCCGGTGGTGCGCAGCAGCCGGGCCAGCCGGTTGGCCCGGCGGTCGAGTTCGGTGTACGTGAGGGTGCGGCCCTCGTGGACCAGGGCGACCGCGTCGGGGGTACGGGTGGCCTGCGCGGCGACCGCGTCGGCGAGGGTCGTGGCGGACGGGCGGGCGGTACCGGAGTCGTTCCACTCGTACAGCACCCGGTCGCGTTCGGCGGGGGTGAGGAGGTCGAGGGCGCCGACGGGGGTGTGCGGGTCGGCGGCGGCCTGGACCAGGACGCGCCGCCAGTGTCCGGCGAGGCGGGCGATGGTGTCGGCGTCCCAGAGGTCGGTGCGGTAGGTGATGAAGGCGTCGATGCCCGGCTCGCCGCGTCCGGCGGTCGCTTCGGTCGCTTCGGTCTCCGTGCAGTACAGCCCGAGGTCGAGATGGACGCCGCTGCCCTCGAAGGGGAAGGTGCGCCACTCCAGGTCGCGCGGGCGGACCGTCTGGGCCCGGTGGTTCTGGAGCGCGAAGGAGACCTGGAAGAGGGGCGGCCGACCGAGGTCACGCGGCAGGTCGAGGGCCTCGACCAGCCGCTCGAACGGGGTCTCGCGATGCCGCTGGGCGCCGAGGGCGGCGGCCCGGACGCGGTCGAGCACGGTCGCGAAATCGGGTCCGGCGCCGTCGTCGGACCCCGCCCCCGGCCCGGGTGTGCTCAGATCGGCCCGGAGCGGCAGCATCGTGCTGAAGAGGCCGATCAGCCCCTCGGTGGCCTCGGTGGGGCGGCCCGCGAACGGCGTGCCGACGGCGAAGTCCCGCTGGCCCGCCCAGCGGCCGAGCACCACCTGGAAGGCGGCGAGCAGGGTCATGAAGAGGGTGGCACCCCGGGACCGGGAGAGCGCGCGGACGGATCGGTAGGTGTCGGCGTCGAGCCGGAAGGTGTACGTCGCGCCACCCGGTCCGGGCAGGGCGGGCCGCGCCCGGTCACCCGGCAGGTCCAGCGGCGGGACTCCGGCCATGGTCTCGCACCAGTACCGCAGGTCGGCGGCGGCCTCCGGCAGGTTCTGGCGCTCGCGCTGCCAGTGGGCGAAGTCGCCGTAGCGCAGGGGCAGCGGCGGCGGGGCGGGGGTGACACCCCGGGCCAGTTCCTCGTAGCCGGAGAGGAGTTCGTCCAGGAGCACCCCGGCGGACCAGCCGTCACCGACCAGGTGGTGCTGGCAGATCACGAGGACGTGGTCGTCGTCGGCGAGGCGGAGCAGCAGGGCCCGCAGCAGGGGCCCGTCCGCGAGGTCGAAGGGGCGCGCGACCTCGGCCTCCACGGCGGCGCGCGCGGCGCTCTCCCGCTCCTCGGCCGGGAGCCCGGTCAGATCACGCGTACGCCAGGGCACGGTGAAGCCGTCGGCGGGCGCGACGCGCACCTGGGGCGCGCCGTTGTCGTCCTCGGGGAACGAGCCGCGCAGGGGGTCGTGGCGGACGGCGATCAGTCGCAGCGCCTCGGCGAGGGCGTCGGCGCGGAGCGGCCCGCGCAGCCGCCCGGCGGTGGGCAGGACGTAGGCGGCGGTGCCGGGGGTCAGCTGCTCGACGAACCAGAGGCGTTCCTGTGCGAGGGACAGCGGCACCGGTTCGCCGTGTGGACGTACCGGGATGCCGGTGGGCCGGGCGGACCCGGCGGCGGCGCGCTCCCGCAGCCGCCGGGCGAGCAGGGCCCGCTGATCGCCGTTCAGGGCCCGCCGGGCCGGACGGGCGGCGGGCGCGGGTCCCGTGGGCGCGGGCATCGCCGGTACGGAGAGGGACGGTACGGCAGCGGAGGCCACGGGAACGGGCAGGGGAACGGAGGCGACGGAAGCGGATGGTACGGGCGCGGCAGCCGTGGCGGCGGGGCCGCCCGGGGGCGTGTGGGGCCGGGAGGGCGGGGGGTTCAGGGGATCCATCACGCCTCCTCCGCCAGCAGTTCGCGCACGACCTCGTCGGTCACCGTGGCCACCGTCGTGGGCTCCTCGTAGAAGACGTGCAGCGGTACGTCGACCCCCAGCCGGTCCCGGATCCGGGCCGCGACCTGGGTGATGGTCAGGGAGTGCGCGCCGAGGTCGACGACATCGTCGTCGCGGCCGATGGCGGGCAGGCCCAGCACCTCGCACCAGATGGCGGCGATCTCGTCGGCCAGCTCGTCCCATCCGTCGTCCGGGGCCGTGGCCTCGTCCGGGGACGCGGTCTCCGGTGTGCCCCGGACCGGTTCGGGCAGGGCCGCGCGGTCCGTCTTGCCGTTGGGGGTGAGCGGGAGGGCCGCCAGCGGGTGGACGACGCCGGGCACCATCACATCCGGCAGGGTCCGGGCGAGGAAGGAGCGGAGCTCGGCGCCGGTCGGTTGGGAGACCTCGGGCCGCCAGACCGGGTAGGCGACGAGCAGCCGCCCGGCCGGGTCGTCCTCGCCGCCCCGGACGGCGACGGCGGCGGCCGCCACGGCGGGGTGTTCCTGGAGCCTGGCCTCGATCTCGCCGAGTTCGATCCGGTGGCCGCGCAGCTTGATCTGGTCGTCCCGGCGGCCGAGGCAGTCGAGCGCGCCGTCGGGCCGTACCCGCGCGAGGTCGCCGGTGCGGTAGTGGCGGGCGCCGGTGACCGGGTCGGTGACGAACCGTTCGGCGGTGCGCTCGGGCAGACCACGGTAGCCCCGGGCCAGTCCCGCGCCGCCCAGGGCCAGTTCACCGGTGACACCGTGCGGTACGGGGTGTCCGGCCGGGTCGACGACGAGGGCGGTGGTTCCGGCGATGGGGTGGCCGATGCTGATCTCGCCGGGCGCGGGCGGTACCTCGGCGGCAGTGGACCAGATGGTGGTCTCGGTCGGCCCGTAGACGTTCCAGAGCCGTGCGACGCGTGCGCGTAGTCGGCGGGCGAGCGCGAGGGGCAGGGCCTCGCCGCCGCAGAGGGCGGTGAGGCCGGGTGCGGTCAGCCCGCCGTCCAGCAGGAGCCGCCAGCCGGACGGGGTGGCCTGCGCGTGGGTGACACCGTGCCGCTGGACCAGGGCGGCGAGGGCGCGGCCGTCGCGGGTCTCGGTCTCGCGCGCGATCACCACCCGGCCGCCGGTGATCAGCGGCAGCAGCAGTTCGAGGGCGGAGATGTCGAAGGAGAGCGAGGTGAGGGCGAGCCAGACATCATCCGGGTCGGCGGCCACGGTGTCACGGAAGGCCAGCAGGAGGTGGGCGAGGGCGCCGTGGGGGACCTCGACACCCTTGGGGCGTCCGGTGGAACCCGAGGTGTAGATGAGATAGGCGAGGTCGTCGGGGGTGGGCAGCGGCAGCGGCGCGCCCTCCGTCCGGCCATCGGTCCCGTCCGCCGTCAGCGGGTCGTCGAGCGACAGCACGGTGCCGTGCCCGTCGACCAGATGGGCGGTACCGCGCTGGGCGAGCGCGAGCGAGACGCCCGCGTCGGCGAGCACCCACGCGACGCGCTCCGCCGGATAGGACGGGTCGACGGGCAGATAGGCGCCTCCGGCGAGGGTGACGGCGAGCACGGCGGTCACCATCTCGGCGGAGCGCTCCGCGCACACCGCCACCACGCTGCCGGGGCCGGTCCCGGCGGCGGTGAGCCGCCGGGCGAGCGTGTGGGCGGCGGTCGCCAGTTCCGCGTAGGTCAGGGTCTCCTCGCCGACCGTGACGGCGGGCCGCCCGGCGTACGCGGCGAAGGAGCGGGCGAGCAGCGCGGGCAGGGTGGCGCCGGGGGCGTCGGCGGCGGGCGCGGGCCCGTGCAGCGGGGCGCGTTCCGTCTCGTCCAGGAACGGCAGGTCGGCCAGCGCGGTGCCGGGGGCGGCGGCGATGGCGGCGAGCAGTCCGCGCAGATGGGCCCCGACCCGCTCGGCCCGGACCGGCGACGGCACATCCGTACGGTGCGTCAGCAGGACGCGCAGCCGGTCCGGGCCGTCGAGGAGATGGAACCGGAGGGCGCCGCGCGCGGTGCCGGGGAAGAGCGTCCAGTCGATGGTCGCGTGTACGCCGGGGAAGGTGACGGGGGCGATCCGGCGGCGGTAGGTGAGGATGACGGGCGCGAGGGCGGGACCGGGCTTCAGGCCCCGGACGGCGCGGGACAGGGGGACGCGGCGGTGCGGGTAGCGGTCGCGCAGTACGGCGCGGACCGCGCGGGCGAACTCGCTGAAGGGGGTCCCGGGTTGGGGCGCGGTGACCACGGGCAGCTCGTTGGCGTACATGCCGATCCGGTCGGCGGTGCCGGGGGCGCGGGTGCCGAGGCCGACGGTGACGGCCGGGCGCTCGTTCCCGTACCGCAGCAGGAGGGTGTGGACGGCGGCGACGAGCAGTTCGAAGAAGGTGACGCCGAGTTTCCCGGCGGTGTCGGCGAGGTCGGCGCGGAGGGCGGGGTCGAGGTCGAAGCCGACGGCCGCGCCGGGGCCGGCGCCGTCGGTTCCGTCCGGTCCGGTGTCGAGGCCCGGCAGCAGCACCGTGGGATCGGGCAGCGGACGGCCGGCCCAGTGGGCGGACGCCTCGGTGATCGCGCGGGCGTCGGGCCCGGGCAGGTCGGCGGTGTGGGTGAGCGAGGTGCCGCCGGGGGCGTCCGGGGCCGGGGCCGGTCCGCGCCCGGTGCGGTGGGCGTAGCAGGCCGAGAGGTCACTCAGGAACACATCGGTGGAGGTGCCGTCGAAGGCGATGTGGTGCGCGACCACGAGCAGGGTGGCGTGGGTGGCGTCCGTACGGAGCAGAGTGAACCGCACGGGGGGTCCCGCCGTGAGATCGAACGGTTCGGCACTCGCGGCGGCCAGCTCCCCTGGCAGCCGTTCCGGCGTGGTCTCGCGTACGGCCAGCATGGGCGCCGGGCCGGGAGCGAGCAGCGGAACACCGTCCTCCGCGCGCACGGTCAGGGTCAGGGCGGGGTGGCGGTCGGCCATATCGGCGCAGGCGGCGGCGAGGGCGGCGGAGTCCAGAGGGCCTTCGAAGCGGACGGCGAAGGGCATGTGATGGACGGAGCCGAGCGGCGCGAGCCGCTCGCTGATCCAGATGCCCTGCTGGGCGGCGCTGGCGGGGGTGCTGGTCACAGGTCTTCCTCGGTCTGTTCGGCGTAGGGACGCGTGGTGCGGGGTGCTGCGAAGGAACAGGTGGAGCGGTACGGCGGTTGGGTGCGCGCGAGCGTGATCGGGCACCGCTCCCGCCCGGCGCGGGTCGGTACGGGGGCAGGCGGGGCGGGGTGGAGGCGCGGGGACGGGAACCCGAATTCGGCGCTGTCGGCGCTGACGGCGGGCGGAGGGGTGACGGTGACGCGACAGGGTGGGCCGCGTTCGACGGCGGGCGATGGTGCTTGATGGCACGTGTCACGACGGGGTGACGGTCGGAGCGGATGACGTCAGGAGGGCAGAACGCCAGAACGGGGGCGGGTCGGCGAGGACGGATGCTCCGGCGGAACGACGGCCGGAACAGGGTGCTGGTCAGGGCGGGGCGATGGCCAGGTGGGGGCAGGGCTCGACGGGGAGCGGGACCAGGCAGGTGTCAGGACCGGACAGGTGTCAGGACCGGTCGGGTCTCGGGGCCAAGCAGGTGTCGGGGGCCAAGCAGGTGTCAGGGCCGCGTCGACGCCATCAGGACCGGGCAGGTCTCAGGACCGGATCGGCGTCAGGGTCAGGGTCAGGGGCAGGCTGATCTCAGGGCCGGCCAGGTCTCTGGACCAACCAGATCTCAGAACCGGACAGTTCCCGTGGTCCGGCGGGTCTCATGACCCGGCGGCCGTGATCAGGGCCGTATGGAAGTCATCGGCGAGCGCGGTGATCACCGGTTCCTCGAAGGCGAGCGCGTTGTACTGGATCCAGCAGTTCAGCGACCCGTCCGGCTGCTCGACCACGGTCAGCTCGGGTACCCCGAGGTCCCCGCCGGGCAGCGGCCAGGGCACGGTGGTGCCGCGCGGCAACGGCCACGGCTCGCAGCGCAGGCCAGGCAGATGGGCTTCGGCGGCCCAGTTCTCGTACCGCAGCCAGGCCGGGAAGGCGACCACATGCGGTGTGAACTCGGCGTACGGGTACATCTGGTGGTCGAGCGCGGCGGTGGCGGCCCGGCGGACCCGCTCGGCGAGTTCGGCGAAGCCGGGGCGGCCGGAGCAGTCCACCCGTACCAGCAGGGACTGCACCAGACAGCCGACGGCCTGGTGCGCCTCGGCCCTGGTCCGACCCGGTACCGGGGTCATGAGCACCAGGTCGGGGCTGTCGGCGCGGGCCGTGAGCAGGGCGCTCCACAGGGCGGCGACAGCCATGAACGGGGTGACGCCGAGCGCGCCCGCCCGCTCCCGTAGCCGTGCGGCGGGGCCGGAGGCGACGGTGAAGGGGTGCGCGACGGTGTGCACGCGGTCGACGGCGCGCCGCCCCGGGAAGGGGTCGAGCGCGGAGGGGGCGCCCGCGAGCGCGGTGGCGAAGTGCCGCCGGCCGCTCTCCCAGCGGTCGTGGGACCAGCGCACCAGTTCCGGGTAGGGCAGGCCGGGTTCGGGCAGCCGGGGGGTGCGGCCCCGGCGCAGGGCGTCATAGGCGAGGCCGAGTTCGCGCAGCAGGACGCCGATCGACCAGCCGTCGGCGACCATGTGGTGCACGGCGAGCAGGACGATGTGGTCCTCGGGGCCACGGGAGACGACGAGCAGCCGGGCCGTCGGGTCGGCGGCCAGGTCGGTGAGGCGGTCCCGTTCGGCGATGAGCAGGGCGTTCACCTCGTCGTCGGTGGCGCCGGGGGCGTCCGTCAGAGTGACGCGGGCGCGGGCCTCGTCGTCCAGTACGGTGCGTACCAGGCCGGGTACGCCGCCGGGAACGGGGACGAACCGGGTCCGCAGGGCGGGGTGGCGCCGTACCAGCGCGGACAGGGCCTGGCCGAGCGCGGGGCGCTCCAGCGGGCCGGTGACACGGAAGAGGGCGGTGACGGCACCGACGTCACGGCCGTCCTCCGCGGCCATCCAGTCGAGGAAGTTCTCCTGCTGGCTGGTGAGCGGGACCTCGTGGCGCTGGGCCCGCAGGGCACGCAGATAGGGCGGTGGTTCCGGGGCGGGCGCGGGGTCGCCCGGGACGCCCTCGGGGGTCGGTTCCCGGCCCGCCGCCTCGTCCAGCCAGGCGGCCTGGGCCCGGAGCGAGGGGCGGCCGAAGACGAGGTCGGCGCCGGTCTCGACGCCGAACTGGTCGGCGACGGCGGTGGCGAGGTGTACGGCGCGGAAGGAGTCGCCGCCGAGGGCGAAGAACTCGTCGGACGCGTCCCGTACCGGACGGCCCAGCACCTCCCGCCAGAGGGCGGCGAGGCGGAGTTCGGTGGGGGTGCCGGGCGGCCGGACCCCGGCCGCCGTAGCCGTTTCCTCCGCTCCGTCGGTCGCGAAGAGCGGGCGCAGCCGGTGCTTGACCACCTTGCCGGAGGCGTTGCGCGGCAGGTCGTCGGCGACGATGACGCGTACGGGCAGTTCGGCGCGGGCGAGACGGGTGCTGAGGAAGAGCCGTAGCGCGTCGAGGTCCAGACCACTGGCGGTGGGGACGACGACGGCGACGGGCACGGCCCCCATGACGGGGTGCGGTACACCGAGTGCCGCCGCGTCCGCGACGTCCGGGTGCTCGTGCAGCGCGTCCTCGATCCGGAGGGTGGAGACCTTGAGCGCGCCGGACTTGATGACATCGCTCTCGCGGTCCACCAGATGCAGATAGCCGTCCTGGTCCAGCCGCCCGAGGTCGCCCATCCGTACCCAGCCGTCGCGGAAGACCGTGACACCGGCGGCCGGGTCACCGGCGTACGAACGCGGGGGGCCGGGCTGGCGCAACCAGATCTCGCCCGTCTCACCGGACGGTACGGGACTGCCGTCCGGCGTGCGGATCCGCAGGTCCCGGGGGTCCGTGGGGCGGCCCACCGCACCGGGCGGGGCTTGGCCGACGACGGCGGAGAGCTGTGCGGGAGCGGCTTCGGAGGAGGTGTAGACATTGACGACCGTGGCCTTCGGCAGGGCCTCGGTGAGGGCCTGGGCGACGGGCGCGGGAAGGGCGGCGGCGGAGGAACTGAGCAGCAGGACGCTGGAGAGGTCGTATCGGCCGGGCACACCGGAGTTGAGCAGTTCGATCGCCATCGACGGGACGAGGAAGACGGTACCGACGCCCCGTTCCTCGATGGCCCGGCCGAACTCCTCGGCGTCGAAGCGCGGCAGGACCACGGTGGTGGGCGCACCGGTGAGGGCGCTGATGAGCATCACCTGTCCGGCGTTGGTGCCGATGGGGAAGGAGTGCAGGGCATGGCGGGAGTGGGCGTAGGGCCGGGGGCGGGGGTGGAGCCGCTGCCCCGCCGTGAGGCTGGCGTGGGAGGCGCGTACGCCTTTGGGGTCACCGGTGGTGCCGGAGGTGCCGACGACCTGCGCGAGGTCGCCGGGGGCGGGGCCGCGACGCACGCGGCCGGACGCGGTCCAGGAGCTGGCCGACGCGTCCCGGCCCACCCCGGCCCCGGCCGCCCCGTTCCCCACTCGCCCGATCCCGACCTCCCCGGCCACCTCGGCCCCGACCGCCCCGGCCATCCCGATACCGACCGCCCCGGCCACCTCGATCCCCGCCAGTGACAGGTCCGCCGCGCCCAGGGCGGCACCCAGCGGCGGCAGTTCGGCCCCGCGCAGGACCGTGGTGGCACCGCAGATCCCGGCGAGCCGTACCGCCTCCGGTGCGGCCAGGTCGGCGCGGAGCGGCAGGGCCGCGGCCCCGGCGTAGTGCACGGCGAGGATCGCGACCGCGTAACCGTCCCACTCCCGGTCGGTGAAGCGCAGGGCCACGATGTCACCGGCCCGGATCCCGGCGTCCACCAGCCCTTGGGCGGCCCGCACGGCACGCTCGCGCCAGCCCCCATAGGTGAGCGAGCCACCGCCGCGCACCTCGATGGCGACCCGGTCGGGCTGTTGCGCGGCGCGGGCGTCGAGGAGGTCGGGAACGGTCAACGGTGCGGGCTGGGCGTTGATGGTGTCCTCCAAGAGCGAGTCCCCCGGGGGCGGTTGGTCCGGGGATCGATGGCACAGGAGACGTTCACGGGCATGGCGCGCGGATGTTGCCCTTGGATATGGTCTGGACCTTCGGCGGGGCATGCGAACCATAGCGTGCCGGTGTCGCACTTGTGTCGCAATGATGGAGAGTTCGTGGACATCGGTGGGGATCGGGCCCGTCGGCGGAACCTCGCCAGAGCCTGAACAGAGCAACAAAACCCCTCGTCAGAGGGGGTTTTATCGATGAGCTCAGCAGAGAACCGGAGCCCGGAACCCCGGATCGGCTCCGCCCGCCGACCAACCGCACCAGGGAACCCACCGCCCCACCAGGGAGCCGGAATCCGCCCACCGCACCCACCCACAGCGGTGTTCCGTATGCGCCCGTCCGCCCGCCCCGGCCGCGACCGCACCGCCGACCCGGACATTCCGCCAGGGCGGGCTCCGGCGGAGAGGCGGCCCGGGCGACACCCCCCTCACCACCACTCCCCATCCCCCGCTCCCCTCTCCCCACCCCCATCCGCACGGAGGAAGAACGCATGCTGTACGCGGGAATCGCCTGGTCAGTCGATGGTTACGACGTGGAGGTCATCGACGCCGACGGGAACCGGGCGACAGCCCCGACCCACTGGGACGCGGCGCGCGTACCCGAGCTGACCGCCTGGCTCGCGGCGCCCGGGCCCGCGCTGGAACCGCCCCACGCCATCGTCCTGGAGAGCACCAACGGCCTCGTGGACGGGCTGCTCACCGCGGCCGGGCTGCCGGTCTACCGCGCCGACCCCTGGGTGCTCCCCCAGCGGCCCGACTTCGGCTCCGTACCGGCGCTGACCCTCGCCGAACGGGCCAGGACCGGCCTCGCCTCCCTCTCCGCGCTGACGGCGGAGGGCGGCGGCCAGAGCGGCCGGGACGACGACTACCACGGCGGCATCCGGCGCAGCGCGCCCTACGAGGAGGAACTCACCCGGGCCGGACGCTACTTCCGCCATGGACCGCGCGACCGCCCTGAGATCGCCCTGACCTTCGACGACGGCCCGGATCCGGTCTACACCGGCCAGGTGCTCGACATCCTGGCCCGCTACGGCGTGCGGGCCACGTTCTTCTGCGTGGGCCTCCATGTGCACACGCTCCCCGACCTGGTGCGGCGGATCGTGGACGCGGGGCACAGTCTCGGCAACCACACCTGGTCGCATCCGTTCCTGCCGGATCTGACCCCCCGCCAGTTCCGGCTCCAACTGGAGCGCACCGAGGAGGCGTTCGACCGCGCGGTGGGCCGGATCCCGGCGGTCTTCCGCCCGCCGTACGGGGCGCGCACCCCGGAGGCCCTGGGCGAACTCCTCACCGGCGGGCCCGCCCTGGCCCTGTGGGACGTCGACTCCTGGGACTGGGCCCGCCCCGGCCCCGAGCGCATCGCCCGTACGGTGCTGGACCACGCCGGTCCCGGCTCCCTCATCCTGATGCACGACGGCGGCGGCGACCGCCGCCAGAGCGTGGCGGCCCTGCCCGCGGTGATCGAGGGCCTGCTGGAGCGGGACCTGCGCTTCGTGGCGGCCGACGCGCTGATGGCCGGGGCACGGACGGAGGGCGCGGGCACGCACCGCGGGGAGTGACGGCGGCGCACCGGGCCGCCGGGCCCGCCACCCCGCGGACCATGTGAGCGGGTCGGCCCGGCGCCCGTCCCCCGCTCGCCTCGCTCGATCGGCCCGGCACCCCCGGGATGGCGTACACGGGCCGACGGCGCGCACGGCCGGCCACCACCGTGACCGGCCGTGACCGGCGGCGCTCCCGCCGCACCACACGGGGAAGGGCCCCACCGCCCGGTTGCCCTGGCCGTGGAGCCCTTCCGTCACCCGGGGCGATGCGCTGCTACGCCCCGATGTACGCGTCGTACACGGCCACGCTCGCCGTGCCGCCCCGCGTGTCGGCGACCTCGCCGCGCAGCGCGACCGACTTCCCCTTGGCGGGGTTCTCGATGGTGATCCTGCCCTTGCTGACGGGCGTCGTCCGCCAGGTCACGCCGTGGTCATAGGAGACCGAGACCTGAAGGGACTTCAGCCCCGTACCCGCGGCGGGCCCCTGCACGCTGACCGGGAACGTGACCGTACGGCCCGCCGGAACCGTACCGTCCAGCTTCACCTGGGCACCGAACCGTACGGTGGACAGGGCGGTGCGTGTCTCGGCGTCCGTCGGCGGCCTGGCACTGCGGAAGGTCCAGGAGGCGTCGATCCGGGTGCCGACGGCGGAGACGTCCGGACCCCGCCGCACCGATGTGGCCAGGGTGTACTCGGCGTCATCCGCCCCGACACCGTAGAACTCCCAGCCCATCAGCGGGTCCTCCTTCTCCCCGATCAGGGTGGTGCCCTGGTGGAGCGTGGTCTTCGCCGAGAGATACGACGACCGGCCGAGGTTGCCCCGCCCGTCGGAGAAGAGCGGCACGGCGAACTCCAGCCGGTTCCCCTGGCGGAAGACACCGTTGCGGCCCCGCATCAGCGGACCGTGCACGGCGGTGCCCAGCGTCACCCGGTCACTCGTCCCCGGGCCGAAGTCCCGCTCCGGAGCGGTGTACTCGATCTCCTGCCAGCCCTGGGCATCGAGCTGCTCCCCCGACAGCGACCACAGGTTGGCCTTCCCGTCGGTGGCCAGATAGTGGGTCCGGGAGCCCGGCAGGGCGAAGGGGTAGGCGGAGTCGAAGTCGAAGCGTTCCGTCCCGCCCAGTGCCGTCGTGTGCCCCGTCTTGCCCGGGACGGAGGCACCGAGGCTCGCGGTGACCCTGGCGTAGTCGGCGGCCCCGAACCTCTTGCTGTAACCGGTGAAGAGCCGCGTCACCTCGCCTCCGGCGGCGAGGCTGTACTGGGTCGAGGCGTCGCGCTCCCACTGGGCGTAGAGGGCGTCCCGCAGCTCGACCCCGGCCGGCTGCTCCGTCCCCAGCCGCGCGGTACGGAAGCCGTCGAAGGTGGTGGCGAAGTGGTCCTTGAACTCCATGGACCGCGCTCCGATGCCGACGGAGACGGCCGCGGCGGCGCCGGTCATCCGCGCCCCGGGGTCCGTGACGGTCATCTCGACGGGCTTGGTGGTGCGGGCGTCGATGCTGAGGGTGGTGTTCTTCGTCAGCGCCAGACCGGGGTGGACCAGCCGGTCCGAACCGCCGGACGGGTGCGACTGGTTGGCGAAGACGGCGTAGTCACCCCTCGGCAGCCGGAGCTTCTCCGTGCCGGTGGCACTGCCGTTGAGGGTCTCGGCGGCGTCGCCCGCGCCGGAGATCTGCCGCAGATAGGTGTAGAACTCGGTGCCGGGCCGCCCGTCCCGGCCCACGAAGTCAAGGGTCAGGTCGTACGACTCGACCTCCCGGTCCACGGCGGCCGTGGACCGCACGGTCTGGCCGCCGCCGGTCGCGGTGACGACGGCGGTGTAGAGGCCGTTGTCATCGCCGCCGATCCGGGTGTCCACGGTGAAGGGCACGGTGACGGTGGCACCGGCCGGAACGGTGATCTTGTCCGTACCGAGGGTGAAGAAGCCCGCGGGGGCGGGCCCACCCCCGGGGGCGAGCCCCTGGACCGCCAGGTCCAGGGCGATCTCCTGGGTGCCGAGGTTGCGGTAGGTGATCTGCCGGGCGACGGTCTGGTCGTCCGTGTGCGGCCACAGCTGACGGCCGAAGGCGACCGTGGTCTCGTCGGCCACCACCCTCTGGTCGAGGGCGCGGTCGACCACGACCCGGCCGGTGCCCTGCTGGACGACGGAGTGCCCGCCGTCCTGGGCGGAGGCGGTCAGCGCTGCCTTGAGCCGCTCGCCGGTCCAGCCGGGGTGCCGCTGCTTGAGCAGCGCCGCGGCGCCCGCCACATGCGGGGCGGCCATGGACGTACCGCCGATGGTGAAGTAGCCGGGCGGGTTCTCGCCGACCTGTCCGGCGATGTCGCTGCCGGGGGCCGACGCCGCGGTGATGCCCACACCGGGCGCGGTGATGTCGGGTTTGACCGACCCGTCGTGCAGCGGGCCGACGCTGGAGAAGGGGGCCATCCGGTCCGCGTCGTCCACGGCGCCGACGGTGAGGGCGGCCTCCGCACTCCCCGGGGAGCCGACGGTACCGGGGTTGGGTCCCTCATTGCCCGCGGAGACGGTGAAGAGGACGCCCTTCTCCCTCGTCACCCGGTTGATGTGGGCCTCAAGCGGGTTGATCTCGGGCCCGTCACCGGTGCCGAAGCTCATGTTGACGATGTCGGCACCCTGGCCGACGGCCCAGTCGACGGCGGCGATGGCCCCGGACTCCATGCCGAAGTCGCCCATGACCTTGCCGTTGAGGATCTTGGCCCCGGGGGCGACACCCTTGTACCGGCCGCCGGACTTGGCGCCGGTTCCGGCGATGGTCGAGGCGATGTGCGTGCCGTGCCCGTTGCGGTCCCTGGTGTCCGCGGACGAGGTGAAGTTCGCCGCTCCGACGACCTGGTTCGCCAGGTCCGGGTGGGTGTCGTCGACCCCGCTGTCCAGGACCGCGACGGTGACGCCGGTGCCGTCGTACCCGGACTGCCACGCCTTCGGCGCGCCGATCCGTCCCACGCTGGTGTCCAGGTTCGCGGTGTACACCGCGTCCAGCCAGATCCGCTCGATCCCGGGCGCGGTCCCGGCGGCCCGGGCGGTGGCGCTCCCGGCTCCCGCCCCGGTGAGGGCGGACCACAGCGCACCCGCGTCCCGCTTCGGAACGGTCACGGCGTCCGCGTTGATCGACGGCAGCGTCCGCGCCACCTTCGCGTCGGCACGAACCCCCTGCCGGGCCCGGGACGCCGACGCCCCCGCGTACTCGACGATGACCTTCAGCCCGTCACCGTAGGCCCGTCGGCCCTCGGGGCCGCCGAGCCCCGTCACATCGAAGAGCCTGCGGTCCAGAACACCCCGGCCGATCAGCCGCCCGGCGTCGGCGGGCACGGCGTAGGTACGGCCGCGCTCGGTCCAGCTCCGTACCGCCGTCCGCTCACGCCCCTCGCCCCGCTCGACCGAGACGACCTGATCCCGGCCATCCAGACCGACCCGGTCCCCGGTGATCAGGGTGACCCAGCGGATACCGGCCCCGGCCTGGCCGACGGTCACCCCGCCCCCGGTGGTGCCGGGTTCCGCGACGGCCGTCGTACTGGTCAGTCCGGCGACAAGTGCCGCCGCCGCAAGGGTCGCGGTGGCGGTGATCCGCCCGCGACCTGGACGTTTACTGGAGAACACGTGACTCCCTGCTGCACGGGGTCGGGGGGTGCAAGACCGGGACCGGCCCCGCTACCCGGTCCCGGCGGAGAAGAGCGGGAAGGCCCGGACCCCGTTGCCCCCCGACCACACGGATGGCCGAAACTCGACCCTCCGCACCGGAGATCGTGGACATGACGGACACTCGCACACCGCAGCCCACCGCCCCCTTCTCCCGACGCGTCCCTCCGACGTGCCCGCCGAGATGCGTCAGGACGCGCCGCCGGGACAACGGTCGACCCACCACGGGGAGCGCGTGGTGGTCAACCGACCGGCGCGTCCCTCCCCCGCCCGCGCCCTACTCGCAGGCGACACCGTCACCATCGCGGTCGAGGTGGGGGCCGAACCCGGGATCACCCCGGCGGATGGGGTCGGCACCGGCGGCACGAACCGCCGTGCAGTTCTTGTAGTACACGTCACCACCGCCCCCGTCCCTCGTCGGCGTCATTCTCGGCTTCGCCTCGGGCTTGGGCTTGGGCTTCGCCTCGGGCTTGGGCTTCGGCGGTGCTGTCTCCCGCTCGGTCGCCTCCGGTGCCGGGGAGGTCGGCGGGGAGGTCGGCGGAGGCACCGGCGGCGGCGCGGTGACGGTACGCGTGGCCGTGACCGTGGGCCCCGGAACGGCCTTGGCCTTCACCACGTCATCGGGCGCGCAGGCACCGGCCACCAGGGCGAGGACAAAGGTGACGGCCACCATCCCACCACAGCCGAGCAGCGTCTTCCGCTTCCCGTCGAGCGAGGTGCCACCGCCCGCGCCGGGCGGCGGAGTCGGTACGTGGGGGTGCGGAGGGTATGGATTGCTCATGGACAGGTCTCCTCGATCTTGACGGCTCCGAAGTCGACCATCCTGGACGGATCAGCCGCTCCCGGAGCGGGGCTCTGGGAGCAGACCTTCCAGTTCCGGTCCAGCACCTGCATACGGTCCGCACCGGTCGCGTCATACGAGCTGAGCAGGTAGAAGCCCGCGGCCTGCGCCGCGTCCTGCGCGGCCTGGAGCTGCTGCCCCACGAGGTTCGGCAGCCTCGCCGTGTCCGTGTCCGTGTCCGTGTTCGCCGCCGAGGTCGCGGCGCTCGTGCCCACGGGCCGCGGCTTCTTCGGCTGAGTGGCGCCCTCGGGTGCCTTGGCCTCCGGGGTGACCGTCACCGTCACCGTCTTCGTCACCGTAGGCCCGGGAACCGACTTGCTGACCGTGCGCGGAGAGGAGGAGACCGTGGACCCGATCAACCCGATGGCCAGGACGACGAAGACCAGCCCGCCGCATCCGAGCGTCGCCTTCTGTTTGCCACTGAGCCGGTTCGCGGGCGGCGGCGGAGGCGGGGGCGGGCCGAGGGGCGGCGGGTACGCGGGCATGGCCAAAGCAGGCTCCAGGAAACGTGATCGTTCAAGAATGGACCAGATACAAACAGATGGGCATCCCCCTCATCCGGTGGACGGGCGGATCGAGACCACCCCGAGACAAACCGGCGGGAAGCACTGAGCCAGACACGTCGCGAGGGACGGCGAAGCCACGCTCGTATCCGGATCACCCGCACGGTCACGGCGCACCAGGGGCGGCACGTCATACCCCCGCGGTCGCGCGCCGACGCCGGGACCGTACCCCCTGGGTCACGGCGGACACCCCCTGAACTCCCCCCGAGGGGACGAAGGGGCGGGCGAGTGCCTTGCTCCTCTACCGGCTCCCTGCCTGACACAAGAGGCAGGCCCGGGGCAACGGGCGGGACGGGCCGCTGACCCAGCCGCCCTGGCCTGGCTCACCCATCTCGGCCGCAGCGACGAGGAACGCCCCACCGGACCTCCCGCCCCCGGGAGGACGACAGAACGGCCGGGCCCGTCCGGCTCAGTCGTGGAGGGTGATGCCCGGCAGTGCCCGCCCCAGCCCGTCGAACAACGCGGTTCCGCAGTCGCAGCGCTCATCGGCCAGGGTCTGGTCCGGCGGCAGTTCCCAGACCAGCATCCGCGCGCAGTCCGGGCAGTCCAGGCTGACCAGGGCCGGATCGCGTGCCGAGCCCCAGGCCCGCACCGGAACGCCCTGGTGGGTCAGTCCGGTCGGCTCGCTCTCCCCGGTCAGCGCCACCAGCAGTTCATAGGTGTCGGTGCCGGTGTCCCACACCAGGAGCGCGCAGCCCAGACGCGTCAGCACCCCGGCGAGATGATCGAGCTGGCGGACCGGGGCGTCGCCACGGCCCGGCGCGGGATCCGCCCCGGCGGTCGCCCGGTGGACGGCTTCGGTGTCGACATCCACCGGCTCCACGCCGAAGGCCCGCACCCGACCGGCCACGAACGCCGCCAACTGCCCCGGGTGCTCCTCGCCCGTCCAGTCCATCCCGAACAGCACACCGTCGACCGGGACCCCCCGGGCCCGCTCGTCGGGGGTCAGGACCAGTTGCTCCAGCTCCGTCACGGCGATCACGCTACCAACCACCCGCCGGACGTGCGCCGCCGTACCCGTCCGCTACGGCGCCTCCTCGTACCGCGCGGGCTTCCCGAGGACATGGGTCCGTCCCCACCGCCCCAACGGCACGAGCGCGGCCCCGAGTTCCGCGCCGGGACCGGTCAGCGCGTACTCCACCCGTGGCGGGACCTCGTCGAACACCCTGCGGGTCACGACGCCATCGGTCTCCAGTTCGCGGAGGTGGGCGGTGAGCACCTTCTCGGTGACCCCGGGGAGCATCCGGCGCAGCTCGCCGAATCTGCGGGGCCGCTCCTCCAGCGCCCACAGGATCAGCACCTTCCACTTCCCTCCGATCACATCCATCGCGGCGTCGATTCCGCAGTGGTACGCGTCGGGCCCACCCGGCCTGCCCACGGTCGCCATCCCTGTCCACCCCTCTCCGACCTGGTCACATACCCAGGGGAACGTGCCCACTTCGAAGTACGTACTTGTCCCGCGCCGATCGCGCGACAAGCCTCATCGTCATGACTCACCCTATTTCTGATTACCCCTCCGTCGCTTCCGGCGCCTCCGCCCCTTCCCTCTCCTTCCTCGGCCTGGGCGGCATGGGTACCGCCTTCGCCCGTGCCTGGCTCGCCGCGGGCTGCTCCCTGACCGTCTGGAACCGCACCGCGGGCAAGGCGGACGCCCTGGTGGCCGAGGGTGCGGTGGCCGTACGGAGCCCCGCGGCCGCCGTGGCGGCGAACACCCTGGTCGTGACCTGTCTGCTGGACGACGCGTCGGTCGGGCAGACGCTGGAGGGCACCGACCTGGCCGGCAAGGACCTGGTCGACCTCACCACGGGCACCCCGGCCGAGGCCCGTGCGCGCGGCGCATGGGCCGAGGCACGCGGCGCGCGCTTCCTCAGCGGCGGCATCATGGCGGTGCCACCGATGGTCGGCGTCCCGGAGGCGGGCGGCTATGTCCTCCTCAGCGGCTCCCGCGGCCTGTTCGAGACGCACGAGGCGACCCTGGGTGTCCCGCTCGTCCCGGAGTTCGCCGGTGTGGACGCCGGACACGCGGCCCTCCAGGACATCGCCCTGCTCAGCGGGATGTACGGCACACTCGCGGGCGTCACCCACGCCCTCGCCCTGGTCCGCGACGAGAAGGAGATCAACCTCCGGGACTTCACCCCGCGCCTGGTGAACTGGGTGATGTCGATGGCCTCCGCCATCGAGCAGATCTCCGACCAGGTGGCGAGCGGTCACTACCCCACCGGCGATGTCGCTCCCCTGTCCATGCAGTCGGCGGGGGTCAGTACCTTCCTCACCACGGCCCGCGACCAGGGCGTCAGTCCCGAACTGCTCACCCCCTACTTCGCCCTCATGAAGCGCCGCGTCGAGCAGGGCCATGGCGACGAGGGACCGGCGGGGCTGGTCGAACTGCTGACACCCCGGCCGACGGCACCCTGACCCGCCCGGGGCGGCCGTCGGTGTGGATCACCCGCCGACGCCCGGGAACTCGCCCGCGGTCGCGGCCGACTACTGGCACACAGGTTGTCGGGGCGAGCGAGAGGGTCGAGGAATGAGTGACGAGTTCGGGCAGGACCGCCGTGGAGTGCTGCGGACCGTGGCGGGGGTGACGCTGGGCGCCGGGATCGCGGCCACCGCGGCGGCGGCTCCGGCGGCGGCCGCTCAGACGGCCGGTCAGACGGCGGGGGACGGCCGTCGCGGGCGGGTCGAGGTCGCGGTGCTGCTGTACGACGGGTTCACGGCGCTGGACGCGGTCGGACCGTACGAGGCCCTGTGCCGGGTGCCGGGGGTCCGGGTGACCACGGTGGCCGTCAGGCCGGGACTGGTCCGGACGGACACCGGCGAGCTGGGCATCGCGGCGGAGAAGTCCCTGGGTGAGGTCCCGCGTCCCGAGGTGCTGGTGGTGCCCGGCGGCGGTGAGCGCGGGACGACCGCGTCGATGGCCGACGCCCGGATCCTCGACTGGATCCGCCGGGCCCACCGGCACACCGTCTGGACCACCTCGATCTGCACCGGTTCGCTGATCCTCGGCGCGGCCGGGCTGCTCCGCGGGCTTCCCGCCACCACCTACTGGGCCTCCCGCCCCTATCTGAAGGAGGTCGGGGCGGTCTACGCACCGGGACGGTTCGTCGAGACCGGGAAGATCATCACGGCGGCGGGGGTCTCCGCCGGGATCGACATGGGGCTGCACCTCGCCGCCCGGCTCTCGAACGAGCAGGTGGCGCGGGCCATGGAGCTGGCGATCGAGTACGACCCCGAGCCCCCGTTCCGTACCGGCGACCCGGACACGGCGGACGCCCAGACCAAGGCACTGGCGCTGAAGCTGATCGCCGACGCGGCGGTCTGACCGCGCACCCCGGCCC